>JAQGPD010000340.1 GCA_028293305.1 Verrucomicrobiales bacterium
TGGTGGATCCATGGATGGGAAAAACGTCGCCATGGGTGGTGTGCCCTTCCCCCTGGCCATAACCATGATCCAAAACCTGGACCTCGATGGCCCGCAGGAATGGCTGCCCGGGCGCGGACAATGGCCCCGCCCAGATGAAGACGCCCGCATTGCCGCCCACCTGGAGATGGCGCCACTCCAGCTCGAGAATGAAGTTTTCGTATTGGCGCTCGGTGCGCAGCGCGCCGGTGGGCACGCCATCGCAATGCAGCATGCCATCCTTCACGGTCCAGGTCTCCGGGGCGCAGTTCACATTCACCCATCCTGACAAATCCTTGCCGTTGAAAAGCGGCTGGAATTTCCCGGCGTCCTGAGCCTCGGCGGATAAAAGGAATGCGGGCAGAAGGAACAGGGAGTGGAGAAATTGCTTCATATGGGAAAAGGAATTGTATATATATGGCCGCGGTTTATGTGAGGCTGAGTGGTGGAACCTATACGCGAGGAGGGTCAACGTTCTGTTGACCTGGCGGACAGAATGTCCGCCCTCCTTTGTGTTATTCTTTTTTGCCGTAGGCGGTGCTCAGATATTTCACCAAGGGCGCGATGGATTCGTCCGGCAGGGTGGCGCCGAATTTTTCCTTCATTTTTTTGACGGTGGCTTCCCAATACTTGGCAGGAAGCGGCGGCTGCATTTCGCAATATTCCGTGGAGTGGCAGGTGAGGCAAAGAGCCTGGGCCATCGCCACCCCGTCGCCGGGGCGGTAGGTTCCGGTTTCGGGCGGGAGTTCGAATTTCCGCGGCGTTGATGGCCCGCCGGATTGGATAGGGACGGCGGCTTGCGGGGCGGCAGCAGCGGGGGCACTAACGGGGTTTTCAGCGGGGGGTTGCGCCAGGGCAAAAGTGGCCAGCAGAACGAGCGGGAGAGGGAGGAGGAGTGAAAATTTCATCGAAGTCGGGCGGGGGCTGGAGGTGTCAGGCGACGGTGACCTTGGTGGTTTCGACGACATTGCGCATATAGCCGGCGGGATTCCAAAGCGGTTCCATGGCCTGCGTTTCACCGATGCGGTTGAAGGCGCGGCAGCGGATTTCGACCGGGCCGGCGGTGGTGGGCGTCCAGTTGTATTTCCACTCGCGGAACGAATAACGTCCGGCATCCGCGCCGAGGTCCGCCGATTGCCAGCGATGGCCGCCATCGAAGCTGACCTGCACTTCCGTCAGGCCATTGCCGCTGTCGAAGGCGATGCCTCGCAGGGTTGCGGGCCGGCCGGCGGGCAGCGTGGCGCCGTCGGTGAGGCTGGTCAGGAAGGAGCGGATTTTGAATTTTTGAATGGGCACCGTTTTTCCGGGCACGGTGCCGGGCTCCACGCAGCCCCCGGCGGTGTCGGGGATCCGGTAGCCGCTGGCCATCCAGAAGCCGGGGAAGGCATCATTAATAACGGTTAGTGAATTCAAATGCTTTACCCAATAGGTGCCATAGTGGCCGGGGACGACCAGGCGCAGGGGATACCCATTCAGCCAGGGCAATTCCTCGCCGTTCATTTCCCAGGCGATGATGATCTCGCCGTCCAGCGCGTGGTCGATCTCCAGGGCCTTGACGAAATCCGGAGTGGCCGGGGCCACGCCTTTGTCCAGTCCATCGCAGACCACCTGGCGCGCGCCCTCGGCGACGCCGGCTTTTGTCAGGACATCCTTCAGGCGCACGCCGCGCCATTTGGCATTTCCCATCGCGCCATTCGCCAGCTGCCCGCCGCTGACCCGGGGATTGAAAAATCCGCGGCTGTTTCCCGAGCATTGATTCACGGCGGTGACTTCGACGGACTCCATCTTTTTCAGCTCGTCCAAGGAGAGGCTGAGCGGTGTTTTGACGAGCCCTTTGACTTCGAGACGGAAGGCGGCGGGATCGATTTCCGTGGGAAGCGCGGCGAGATGGTAGCGCACGAAGAACGCGTCATTCGGCGTGATCAGGCCCTCATTGAAAACGGAGAATGGCGTCTCCAGCTGGGGCGGGCGGTGCGTTAGGAGGATAAGCGGCCGTTTGCCCGGGAAGGTGACCAGGCGGCGGTGACCATTCGCGAAGGGAAGTTCCACGGAGGCCTCGCCGGCCCGGGAATGAGTGGCCACGGCGGCGGAGGCCATGGCGGATTTGAGGAGGAATCCGCGGCGTGAAAAAAGGGGCTTCATGTCATTGAAATACTGACATGAAGCCCCCGGGCTGTCGACGGATTTCAGGCCGCGGCCACGTTTACTTTTTGGTCAATTTTTTGAGGTAGGACGCCGGGTCCTTTTCGAATTTGGGTTTGCAGGCTTTGCAGCAGAGTTTGATTTCCTGGCCTTCGTGGGTGAAGACGACCGGCTTGCCCATTTCGCCAAGTTTTTCGTCGGAGACGATGCAGGTTTCCAAAGGATAGGGTTTCACCTTGGGAGCCTCGGCGGGAGCTGGCGCGGGTTTTGGTTCGGCGGCCAGGGAGACCAGCGGGGCGCTGAGCAGGGCGGTGGACAGGACGGCGAGGGAGAGGATCGTTTTCATATCGATTTGTTTTTGGCTAGTGTTTTGGGTTGTGATTGTGGTTGAAGGGTGGGGTCGGGGTGCCGGGTTTCGCGGCAGGTGCATTGTGGGGCCGGATTCAGAGTCCCGCCATATACTTGGCGGGGTTGGCGGCGAATTTTTTCGTGCAGGGCTCGCAGCAGAATTTCACCTGTTGGCCATTGTGCACCTGGGTGATGACCGGGCCCATGGAGCCCAGTTTGTTGCCGGTGACGATGCAGGTGTCCCGTGGATAGGGCTTCACGGCCGAGGCGGAACCGCCGCCGGTGGAGGCGCAGGAGGACAGGAAGAGGCTGCCAAGGGCGGCGAGGATGAGGGCGGATTTGGTTTTCATGGTGTTGGTTTTGTTGGTTGTTTGTTGGTTGGGCTGTTGTTTGGGGTGATTGCTATGTGTGTGGTTTTTGCTTGGTCGGGAGAAGGATAAGGCAGTTGGCCGTTCAGTGTTAGGGAAACAATTGACGGGATGGGTTTCTCGGTGCTCAAAAGCGGAATATGATGCCACCGCCCATGCCGAAGTCGGAATGGTATTCAGCGGTTAGGGAGAACGCTTTGGTGAGGACATACTCCGCCCCGGCCGCCCATTCCCAGTCGGTGCCGGTGTCGTATTCCATTTTCCCGAAGGCGGAAAGGCGGGGGGTGAGTTGCAGGGATTTTGCCAGGCCCAGGCGGACGTCCCCCTGGCTATCGAGCGCGGCGTAGGAGTGGATCAGATAGGGAAGGCGGTATCGGAGGCCGGCGATGGCACGGTTTTCCGCATCGGAATCGTTGGTTAGCCGGGCGCCGGCGAAGGCGCGGAAATTCGGGGTGTAATAGCGCTCCACCACGGCGTCGATTTCATACTCCATATCGTCCACGTCCTGCCAGCCGGCTTCCCAGAGGACATTGTAATCGTTCCTTCCCTGCCGCATGGTTAGGAGGCCTTCGGTGAAGTGGGATTGGATGGAGGCCATCCCCCAGAGACCGACGGGATCCACGGCATGCTCGCCCAGGTTCACTCCGTGATCGCGGGCCATGCGGACGCCGGCTTTTTCCGGACCGAAGCTGGGAATGCCTCCATGGTGGGACGATCCGTGGCCCATGGCCATGCCGCCGTGTTCCGCAGCCGCGTCCATGTCAGGGGGCAATGGGACGTGGTTGGATGGAGTCGAATACTCCAGGCCGTCCTTCACGGAAACGACCCGCGACATGCCGGCCATCATGTGATAGAGCAGGTGGCAATGGAACATCCAGTCGCCAACTTCATTGGCCTGGAATTCCAAGGTGCGGCGGCCCATGGGCGGGACGTCCACGGTGTGTTTCAGCGGCGAGCGGGTTCCATTGCCGTTCACGAGGCGGAAGTAAAAACCATGCAGATGGATGGGGTGATGCATCATGGTGTCGTTCACCAACTCCAGCCGGAGGAACTCGCCTTTCCGGACAGGAATAACACTTTCCTCGGTCATGGTCTTTCCATTGAAGGACCACACATAACGTTCCATATCGCCTGTTAGCCGGAGCGGAATATCCCGCCATTTTGCCTTCGCCGGGAAGGGGTGGGCGCTGGTGGACCGGAGCAAGGGATAGGGCGCGGAGGGACGCGGCGCGCGCACGGCGGCGGCCTCGTCGAGGGCGGCATCCAGCATATGATCCATGTGATAGAGATCGGGCGCCGGCGGATCCGTGGCGGCGTGAAGCGGGCCCGTGCCGATGTAGGCGGAGGCGTGGCCGGAGCCATCCTGGGCGGTGGCGCGGATTTCATATTGCCCGCCAGGCGGCAGGGTGATGATGGCATCATAGGTCTCGCCGATGGCCATGAGAAGGCGGTCCACCGCGACAGGTTTCACCGGTTTTCCATCCGCGGCGACGAGGGTGAGCGGGCCGGTGGAGGAGGTGATATAACTGTAAGTGGATGCCGAGCCGTTGATCAGGCGCAGGCGTATTTTTTCACCGGCATTTCCTGTCAGGGTGGACGATGACCGGCCATTGATGAGGAAAGCATCGTAGGCGATATCGGAAAGGTCCATCGGCCGCATGCGGGTGCGTTCCCGTTCAAAAAAAGCCCCGACGGCCCCGGCTTTCCATGCGCCCAGGAGGGACTGGGTGGTGCCTTTTTTCAAGGAATACCACTCCGTGCCGCGCAGGAGGGAGCGCAGGACTTCGTTCGGGTTTTCGTTGGTCCAGTCGGAGATGATCAAGGTCTGCTCCCGGTCCGCGGCGGGGGTGGCACCGCCTTTGGGATGGATCACGATAGGGCCATAAATGCCCTGCTGCTCCTGAAGGTGAGTATGGGAATGATACCAATAGGTGCCGGACTGGATGAGGGGAAATTCAAACGTATGGGTGGTGCCGGGTTCGATGGATGGAGTGGTGACTTCCGGCACGCCATCCTGGGCATTGGGAAGAAGAAGGCCGTGCCAATGGGTGGAGGTGGAGTGGTGCGGGAGTTTGTTATGCACGCGGATGCGGGCCCAGTCACCCTCGGTGAATTCCAACACCGGACCTGGAATGGTGCCATTGATAGTAAGTCCGGTGACTGGTTTTCCGGCGGGGGAAACGGTGCTTTCCGCAATCGTCAGGTCGTATTCAACGACCTTCGCGGAGGCTGGCTGCATGGACAGCAGAACCAGCGCGGCCATACCGGACCATGCGAAGGATCGGCCTGGCGATGGGGTGGCGGATTGAGGGTGGGAATCAACCGGCAGGAAGCGCCGGATAGCTGTAAGGAAACGTGGCATTGAGGTAAAATTGGAAATGTTAACAAAGGAGTGGAATGTGGCGGCGGCGGGCCGGGCCGGAGGACGTCGGCCCGGAGGATGTCGGCCCCGGGGCACGGCGGAGCCATGAGGCGTGAAACATGGCGTGACGCATCCGAATTGCGGACGCAAAACCCCGACGTTAGGGGAAGTGAACCGATCCGGCTCACCAGGTTAGGGCACGATGGTCCCTGACAAGTCCATCATATCCGGAAACTGCAGCGCAACGCACACGGGCGGACGCGTGAATCAAACGCCGCGCCGTGCACCGGCCACTCTATCCGCTTGATCCACTGAATGACTCTGGAAGGAGGGGGCAGGATCGCTCCCGCGAAAAGGCGGGGCGGGGCGGCTGCGGAAATTTTCCCTGCCATCGAGTCGACCGGAGCGGCTGGCGCGGTCGGGGCGGGAGGAGCTGCGGGTTTTGCACAGCAGCAGGAAACGGATAAAACCGGAACCTCCGAATCACGCGGAGCGCAGCACGAGGTTTGCGGCCGTGTTTGCGCCAGCTCTGTTCCGCAGGACGCGGGATGCCCGCCATCACCGGACGGTCCCGCATTCCATGCACCCGCCGGCAATGCCAGGGAGAGCATCAGAAGGAGCGCGGTGAGCAGTTTCATAAAATCCGATACGAACGGGGATGGGGTAGCTTATTCTATTTTTGAAGGAACAGCAAATAGGGATTCAATGCGGTGAGCGTCCCGCCGGGAACATTAAGTTCTAAAATCGCACTGCATGTCGGCTTTCGTTCCGGCAAATCAGTCTGCAATTTGCCAAGGCAGGGTGCGCCCGGCTTCCCACGGGATGACGGACAAACCGGAGTCGTCCTGGTAGGAGTCCGGCACGGTCCAGGGCGCGCGGATGAGGGTGACGGATCTGTCAGGAGGCGTTAGGCCGTGGATGCGGATGGCGTTGCCGCCGGTGAAGGCCTCAAGGTTTTCCAAGGCGTCATGCGCCTCGAAAAGTTCCGCCATGCGCGGCAGAAGCAAAGGCGCGGTGAACACGCCGGCGGCGCATCCGCAACATTCCTTGGCGTGCCGCGGGTGGGGCGCGCTGTCGCTGCCGAGCATGAGTTTCGGGTGCGCGGCCAGCGCGGCGGCGAGGAGGGCATCCCGATCCTCCGGGCGCTTGGCGATGGGTTTGCAGAAAAGATGCGGCTGGAGCAGGCCGCCCGCGACATCATCCAAAGTGATCACCAAATGGTGCGCGGTCACGGTGGCATGCAGATTTTCAAACCGGTCCAGCAACTGCACGGCGGCAGCGGTGGTGATGTGTTCCATGACGATCCGCAGCTTGGGAAAGCGCGTGGCGATGCGTTCATAAATGGATAGGAATTCCGCCTCGCGGTCGAGGACGAAGCCGGTGGTTTCGCCATGAACCAGCAGCGGAATGCCCATTTCCTCCATGCGTTTCAGCGTGGGTTCCGCGGTGTCGATACTATGAATACCGCTTTCACTGTTCGTGGTGACACCATGGGGATACAACTTGATAGCAAAAAGATGCGGTTTCGCGGCGGCGAGCAGGGATTCCGGATAGTCTTGGAAAAACAAGGTCATCAGCGGTTGGAAATCCGCAGCATACGGCCCGGCGGCGGCGAGGATCCGTTCGCGGTAGGCCGAGAGCATTTCCACGGAGGTCAGGGGCGGCACCAGATTCGGCATGATCACCGCCCCCGCCAGGGACGCGGCGCTGAGCGGGGCCACGAGGCGCAGCATGTCGCCATCCCGCAGGTGAAGGTGCATATCCAATGGCTGGCGCAGGGTGATGGATTCCGGACTGGTCATAAACGTAGACTTGAGTAAGGTTCGCCCACGCTCCAGCGCGAATCCTGCTGCATTTCATTCTCTTCATGAAACCCACCCTCCTTTTCCTCACCGCCGCCATTTTCACCCTGCCCGTAGCCCGGGTGGCCGCCCAGCCGCCCGCCGAAAAACCGAAGGGCGAGGAAAACAAGGAGG
>JAQGPD010000370.1 GCA_028293305.1 Verrucomicrobiales bacterium
CGTCGGCCAGGACTCCCGCTTCCAGGAGCGCATCCATCCAGAGTTCCCAATCCGCTCCGCCCATGACCGCGACCGTCTGCGGGATGTCGTCGCCGGAGGCGGGCTCGATGGAGATTTCATTCACCACGCCGGTGGTGGTGTTGAGGTTTTTGTTGGTGTAAACGGATCCGACCGGTTTCAGCACGGACTTGTAAACTTCGCCCGTTTTGGGGTCGGTGCGGCGCGGGGACGCGAGGCTGTATATGACGCAATCCACCTGGCCGAGGTCGGCTTTGATAGCGTCGATAACTTCTTTTTTGACGGCATCGGAAAAGGCATCGCCATTAAAAGAACGCGCATAGAGACCGGCGGCCCTGGCTTCTTTTTCAAAGGCGGCGGTATTATACCAACCGGCGGTGGCGGTGCGGTCCGACTCCCCGGCGCGTTCAAAGAAAACGCCGATGGTCGCGGCATCCGAACCGAAAGCAGCGGCGATGCGCGAGGAGAGGCCGTAGCCGGTGGAGGAGCCGATCACGAGGACTTTTTTCGGTCCATCGGGATTGGAGCCCCGGCGTTTCACGAGGGCGATTTGGTCGGCGACGTGTTGGGCGCAGCCTTCGGGATGGGCGGTGGTGCAGATAAATCCGCGGATCTTGGGTGAAATGATCATAAGCACCCCGAGCGTGAACGGCGGGGGGCAGGGCCGCAACTGGTTTTCGGGGGCGGCACCGTATCCAAGGCCTTGGTTAAAATCCCGTTATAACAGAAGCTGGACGGGGCTTTTCCCCCGGGGACACGACGAAGACTCAAATAGGGGATTTACGGATATCCACAATTTCGGTTTCCAGTCTATACTTTCCGCAAGCAAGGTCTCCCCTCCTCCCTCCGGTGGCTGCTCCCGTGTTTTATCCAAGCAGCCTTTCCGCCAGGAATCGCTGGATAATGCGCAGGTGCTGGTCCGTCGTCGGCAGCCGTTGAGCCACGCTCCACAATCTTCCCCCTCCCCGCCCGGTTTCCCCCCTGATGAAATCCTCCATCCGTTTTGTCCTGCCCTTGGCCTTAGCCTTGGGAGTGATTGGTTCTTATGTTGTTACGCACGATACCGACGTGGACTGGGCCGTGCTTTCCGATACGCCCTCCCCTTCTCCGGCTTTCAAAAATTCGTCCGAAAATCCCGCCGCGGCGCTTCCCGTCGCCGTTCCACCCGCCATGGAACCGGCCGCCAGCATCGCCGCCGCCCCGCAACCTGCCGCCCCCGCCGCCACTCCCCTGACACCGATCCGCTGGCAACCTGCGGACCCACAACAAGCCCGCGTTTCCACAAAAGCGGACGGCATTTCCTCTTTGAATGCCGCGCCTATTCCCCCGGATTTCCTGGAAAAAATCGTGGATGCCTCCGGGGCCACCGCCAGGTTTTCCCTTCCCGACGGCTCGTCCGCCGTGGGCACGGTGGAACTGATGAAATCCGACAGCCAAGGCCTGCTATCCGTCCAGGGCAAACTCAGCGCCCCCGCCGCGGGATTCTATTTTTTCCAACGCCAAACGGTCTCCGGCCCGGCCGGAACCCTGGTGGGACACGTCCGATTCAATGAAGTCGTGCGCGCCTGGCGGGTCGACCCCTCCGGCCCGGACGGCGCGCCCATGCTGAACGCGGTGAGCATCGACCAAGTGTTATGCGTGGGAAATCCCCTGCCCGTCCCGGACGGAACCCCCGGAAAATCCGAAACCGCTGACAACTCCAGCCCGGACGCGGAAACATCCCCCTCCGGAGACCTGGCGGACAACCATAACCAAACGCCCTCCGATGCCGGCACGGCCAAGGCGGACCCCGGCACCCCGCAATACGTGCCGCAAACCCATCCCTCGAATATGTCGTTCCCCGCTGCGGTGAACGGCGTGGTGCCCTTGCAAAGCCTGCCAGGCGCGGCCGGGGTGATTTACCTCGACTTCGACGGCGAGCCCGGCCCGTTTTCCGGTTGGAGCGTGAACGGCGACGCCCTGCCCTCCGGTGCCTCGACCTCCCAGATCAAGGAAGTGTGGCAACGCGTGGCGGAGGATTTCCAAGCCTTCACTATCAACGTCACCACCGACCGCCGGGTCTTCGACGCCGCCACGGAAACCAGCCGGAAGCACGTCATCATCTCCCCCACCACCGACGCCGCGCCCGGTGCCGGCGGGGTGGCCTATGTGGGCTCATGGAACAACTCCGGCGACACGGTTTGCTGGGTTTTCATCCTGACAGGAAAGAGCTCCGCCGAAGCGATTTCCCACGAAGTCGGCCACACGCTGGGACTTTCCCACGATGGACGGAATTCCCCGGTGGAGGACTACTATGGAGGCCACGGCAGCGGCGACGTGGGCTGGGCCCCGATCATGGGCGTCGGCTACTATCAAAACCTCAGCCAATGGTCCAAAGGCGAATACACCTCCGCCAACAACACCGAGGACGACCTCAACATCATTGTCAGCAATAACAATGCCGTGGATTACCGTGCGGACGACACCACCGCTGTCTATGCCACGGCGGACTATCTGGATATCCTATCAACCTTCGCGGTGTCCAATGAAGGCATCATCGAGACCCGGACGGACGTCGATGCCTGGCGGTTCCAAACCACCGGCGGCGCGGTTTCCCTGACGGTCTCCACGGTGAACGCGGGACCTAACGTCGACTTCCTGGCGGAAATCTATAACAGCGCCAACGTCCGCATCGCCTTCAACAATCCGGACACGACCCTTAATGGCACTCTCAGCACCACCCTGCCGGCCGGGGACTACACGCTGCGCGTCAGCGGCTTCGGCCGCGGCACCCCGACGGGGGACGGCTATACCGACTACGGCAGCATCGGCGCCTATCTCATCTCGGGCTCCATCACCAATGGCGTGCGCCATGACCGGTTCACCATCAACGAGAACCTCCCGGTCGCCACCACCGTCGGCACCGTCAGTCCCCGACAGGTGCACGGCACGAATACCCTGACGTATTCCATCACCTCCGGCAACACCGGCGGCGCTTTCAGCATCAATTCCGCCACCGGCCAACTCAGCGTGGCCAACTCCGCCGCACTCAATTACGAAACCCTCTCCACCC
>JAQGPD010000394.1 GCA_028293305.1 Verrucomicrobiales bacterium
CCAAGTCATCGATCCTTCGGCAATCCGTTCGCTCTCCTTGGAATTGCTGAACGACGATGGTGCCGTGGCCTTCATCAATGGCGTGGCCTTTGCTCCGGTGAATGTCGATCCAGGAACTGCTGTCGGTGGAGTTTCCGGCATCGGTTCGGAAAAACTGGCGGCGGGCACCAAGGGCGATGGCCTGGCGGAAACCGTCTATGATGTTCTTACCGCTGACAGTTCGGTCTTGGGAGCCCTCGTCGCGGGGACGAATGTCCTGACAATCGAAGTGCATCAGGGCAGCGCCACGTCCAGCGATGCGGTCTGTGATGCAGCGCTGACCGCCAGGCTCAATCCGCCGGGGCAAGGCAACTTCGAGTTGATCACGGTCGGTGGAACTCCCTTCCTGATGTGGGATCGCACCATCGGCGGTCTGGAGGAATCCCCAAACCTCAATGACTGGAGTCCCATGATCAATGCGGCGAATCCATTTCCTATCAAAATGAATGCGCCCCGCCGTTTTTACCGCGTAAGGCAGTAAACGGACAATAGCGCCAACCAGGCCGCCGGGTCCCGATCCATGCATCTTACGGCATGAACCCGGTGCATCCCTGCCTGTTTTCAAAAATGTCAGGGAAGCACCACCGACGTTTCGCGGTGGGTTCGGGTGCCCGTGCCCTCCATTCCCATGCGGTCGGATATGGAGGCATTACCCGGTGTCGTGGTGGAGGAGTCCTGGCTGTCGATGCTGAGGGCCGACCCATTGGTGCTGCCGCAACCACTTGCGAGCAGGGAAACGGAAACGACAGCAAGGGCGGTGAAAGCGGGGGGGATAGTTGGTTTCATACGGGTAAAATACGCCGGGTTTTTTGGTAGGGTGACTGATCGAACCGAAATTTCCGCGTTGAAGCCCGAGGCCGCGGGTCGAGGCGTTCTTCCGGGTTCAAAAGCCAGCATTTGAGTCGCAACATGGCTTTTGCGGACGGGTAAATGGTGGTGGGAGGGCGGCTTGACAGCGGGGAGGAGCAATGTGAGGATGTCAGGCTTTACATCCAGCATGGTTGGCGGGAGATAGCCGACTTTTATGTTCAAATGAGCGGTGCTGCCGCTGATGATGTGCCGATGATTTCTATTTTATGAAGATGAAAACTCGTTCTTTGGTGATGTCAGGGATTTCAGTGGTTTTGTGTTTTTGGGGAGTGTTCCGCGCCTGGGAGGGGAATGGGATATCTGTTATTAGCCGGACCGGCGCCATTGACATGATCGGAAGGGAAGGGGAGGCACCGGAGACCGGAAGGGTTGCGGCGGATTGGGAGGAAGGTTCCCTGCCGGGGATGGACATGCCGGCCGGGAAAGTGTTATCGGGGGATGTCGGCGGGAATGGGAGGGTGACGGTGGATGAAAAAGCCCGGGTGATTTCCGTGGAGCGGCAGGGGTTTTCCGCTGTGTGGGAGGACGATGGAAAGATGTTGATTTCACCTTCAGGGTTGCGGGCGGCTTCCGGTCTGAGGGATTTGGCCGGCATGGATGCGCGGGTGGGTCTGACTTTTGCGGGGATGGGATATGGGGGTCATCCGGTGGATAGGGACATGCGGGCGGAGGCGGAGGCACCGGTGTTTTCCGGCGATTCCGCAGGCGGACTGTTGGGGAAATGGGGCGGGGTTGTGGAATGGTTCCGGGCAGGTGGATCAGGGATGGAGCACGGGTTCACGCTGGCGGAGCGGCCGGAGGGAGGCGGAGCGGGCAGGGCCGGCGTTTTGGAGATGTCCATCCGGGTGGATTCCCAGTTGCGGGTGGTGGAGGAAAGTGGGGACTCGGTGGGTTTTATGGATGCGGAGGGAAATAAGATATGGAGCTATAGCGGGCTGAAGGTTTTTGACAGGAACGGCGGGCGACTGCCGGCGCGGATGGAGGTGCGGCGCGGGGCGGCGGGATCGGCCCCGGAAATTCTGTTATGCGTGGAGGACGCGGGAGCGCACTATCCGCTCACGGTGGATCCCACTTTTTCGTCCGCCGAGGTGATGTCGTTTCCAGTGACTTCGAGTGAGTATGGGACGAATGAGCCGCCGGTTTACATGGCGGAGCTGGGGCAAAAGGTTCTGTTTTTCGCCAATGACGGGTTCATGGGCAATGAGTTGTGGCGCACCGACACGGTGACCGGGGAGACGGAGTTGGTGAAGGATATCAACCCGGCAGGGGCGGGCAGCTCGCCGACGGAGATGGTGGTTTTTCAAAATGCGGCGTGGTTCGGGGCCACGGACGGGGTGCATGGACATCAGTTATGGAAGACTGACGGGACGGCTGAGGGGACGGTGATGTTCCGGGATTTTTCCGCGGTGGGTGGGACGAAGGTGGACAATGCGATTGTGATGGGCGGTTATTTATATTTCAATGTGCTGCCCTCCACTTTCACGTATGAATTGTGGCGCACGGACGGCACGCCGGCAGGGACCCAAAAGGTGATAGGAACGGGCGGTGCTTTTTGTGATTTGCGGGAGCCTGTGGTGTTAGGGAGTCTGCTGATTTATTCCAATCCGGACGTGAACGGGCAGTTGTGGCGCACGGACGGGACGGCGGCGGGGACCTTTATGCTGACAGGTTCCGCTGGTTGGCCCCGGCTGCTGACGGTGGCGGGAAATGTGGTGTTTTTCATCCCCCAGGGGTCCGGGCAAGTGTGGCGCACGGACGGCACGGTGGCCGGCACAGTGCGGTTGACGACGGTGGCGGACGGGGTGGGCGGACCGCCGGTTTCCATGGGAGGATTCGCATACTTCATCAGGACTCCGGGCACGGGCGGGGCGGTGCTGGTGAGATCCGATGGCGGGCCCATGAGCACCGTGAGAACAATCTCCTCGGACCCTGCCATGGGGATGCAGATGCTGGGAGCGGCGGGAAATGTGGTTTATTTCAAAGGCATCAGCGGGACCGAAGTTTCGCTGTGGAGGAGTGACGGCAACTCGGCGGGCACTTCGAAACTAGCTTCTTTCGGAAGTCCGGATTTTGGCAGGATAAGTGATTCCCTGGCGTCGGGAAATGTGCTTTATTTTTCCGGCACCACCCAGGGGGCGGGCAGTGAGCTGTGGAAAAGTGACGGCACGGTGGCCGGCACCAAAATGGTCAGGGACATCCGCCCGGGAAATCTGGAGAGTTATCCCATGATGAGGCTGGCGGCTGGAAGCCGGGTGTATTTCCTGGCTTACGATCCCACGTTCGGGAAAGAGTTATGGCGGTCCGACGGGACATTGGAGGGGACCCTGCTGGTTAGGGATATTTACCCTGACGAATTGGACAAGCGGCCTGCCAACATGACGGCTGTGGGCGGGAGTCTGTATTTCTCCGCCTATTCGCCGGGGGCGGGGCGGGAGTTGTGGAAAAGCGATGGCACGCCTGCGGGGACGGCCTTGCTGAAGGATGCGGTGCCGGGAGTTTCCAATGGATTTTCGGACATCAGTCTGGAGCAGTGGACCGCAGCCGGGAATTTGCTGTTCGCGATTCCGCAGCCGGCGGGCGGGCGGTCGCTGTGGCGCAGCGATGGCACGGCGGATGGCACGTTTTTGTTGAAATCACCGGTGATAGGCACTGGCCCCAGCGGGCAGGAGACCCACGTGGTGAGGGCGTTCAATAACCTGCTGCTCTTCCCGGAAGGGACCAGTGCGTCCGGGGGTTTGTGGCGGTCCGACGGCAGTGTGGCGGGGACCTACCGGCTGGGGGCGGGCGGGGATGGGATCACCCCTTTGGGGGCAGTGGCATTGTTCACGGGACCGGATGGAAATGGCATCAATACCTTGTGGAAAACAAACGGCACGTTGGCTGGCACCTCAGTGGTTTCCTCAACGAGGCTGACGGTGGGTTCGCCGGGTTTGACGGCGTTTGAGGTTTTGAATGGCAAGGCGTATTTTTCCGCAGCCGACGCCACACGGGGCACGGAGCTTTGGCGGAGCGACGGCACGGCGGCGGGAACCACCCTGGTGGCGGATTTGACGGCGGGGTCGGGTTCCTCATCGATCGGAGTGCGGGCGGCGCTCGGAAACCGGGTGTTTTTTGTGAAGGGCACCACGGCGGGAGGGGACGAGGTTTGGTCCGTGGACGGCACGTCGTCGGCGACGACCAAGTTAGCTGTGCATACCAGCCACATAGCCAATCTTACGCCGGAGACGGGGGAGCGGGGCAGTATTTTTTATTATACGGTCCCGGGAAATGCCAATTATGAGTTATGGGCCAGCAGGGGCTCGTTGACCGGGGCTTCGATGCTGAAGAATTTCGGCGTCAAAAACACGGTTAGCGGGATTGCCGATATGACCGGACTGAACGGTAAAATGCTTTTCACCCTGTCCACCTCCGGCGAGGGGGATACGTTGTGGGTCACGGACGGGACATCGGCCGGCACCGTGCCGCTTCTGAATTTGTTTCCCGGGCGGGAGTCCTCCTTCCCGACGCTGCTGGGGGTGGCCCGCGGGTATTTGTTTTTTGCGGCCACGGATGCCACGCACGGACGGGAGTTGTGGGTGACGGATGGCACGGTGGCGGGAACCCGGATGACGGAGGATTTGAATCCCGGGCCCCATTCCAGCGGGCCGTATTGGGTGGGGGAAGCGGGCGGAAAATTGTTGGCGGCGTATGAGGCTTTTCCCGCTGCCAGCACGCCCGGTATCCGGGAGGTATTTATCAATCCGCTGCCTGTGCTCCAGAATACCGGCGCGGTTTTGTTGGCGGGTAAATCCGTGGCTTTGTCAGGAAATCTGATGCCTGACGGCGCTTCGGGCCAGGCTTATTTTGAATACGGGACGACGGAAACTTACGGCACCCAAACGCCAGCAGTTCCGACTTCCGCGACGGGGCCGATGCAAGCTGTGGCCTCGGGTCTGACGGCGGGAATGGTCTATCATTTCCGCCCGGTTTACGAAACACCGGGGGGGATTTTCCACGGGCCCGACGGAACTTTCACGGTGCCGGCGCTTCAGGTGTTTGCAGGCACGGCACCGGATTTGATGGAGATTCTGAGTGGCCGGACGGCACCAGTCGTTTTGGCGGACACGCCTGAGGGAACGACCGCCAGCCTGCCTCTGACAGTGCTCAATGGGTCGGCCGGGCCGGTGGAGCTAACCGGTTTTTCGCTCCCGGCCGGATATGCTCCCGCCGCCGGAAACGGTTTGCCCGTCACTATCCCCGCGGGTGGAAGTGCCGGCCTGGCGTTAACGGTTTTTTCTTCCGTTCCCGGTGTTATTGCCGGACCGGCCAGATTGGTGACTAGCGAGGGCAATTTCGATTTTCCCCTGAGCACGACTTTTTACCTGGTGAATGATGTGCCGGTTTTGAATCCCGTGGCATTGCGTTATACCCCGGAGGATACGGCGTTGCAGGGTCAGCTCACGGCCACGGATCCTGACGAACAGCCAATGATTTTCACCGCGGCGGGGCCGGCGGTGAACGGCAGTGTGGTCATTGGTTCGGATGGCATATTTGTGTTCACGCCGGCTCCGGATTTTCATGGCACGGCCACCTTTTCCGTTAAGGTGAATGATGGTTTGGCGGACTCTGTTCCCATGGTGGTGACGGTCGAGGTGCTGCCCGTGGCGGACCCTCCGGTCCTGGCAAATTTGCCCGTCCTCACCACTCCGGCCGGCCAAGCGGTCTCAGGCCAATTGTCCGCGACTTCGGTGGAAGGGAAACCGTTGAGTTATTTCAACCTATCAAATCCCGCCGCGTCCGCCGGAAGCCTCTCCCTGCAGCCGGACGGTGGATTCACATTCGTGCCCCTAACTGGCTTCTCGGGACCGGTTTCCTTCCTGGCGGTGGCGTCCGACGGGGTGCTGGAATCCAATGCCGTGCTTGTCTTCATATATGTTACTCCAGCCAATCAGCCACCGTTGATGTCCGCTGTCCCGGCGGTGACCGTCGTCGAGGGGATGTCCCTGCCGGGGATTTCTCTAACGGTATTTGATGACGGAGGGTCACCCGGCAGCCTGGCCTTGACGGTGGCCGTGGGGCCAGGCGGCGGCGGAGTCTTTCCACCGTCCGCCATTTCCGTGAGCGGCTCCGGAAGCACCCGCATGATCACCCTCAGGCCGTCCCCGCACAGCGCCGCCGGGGTGCCGGGGGGACAGGTGGTTTTGACTCTGAGTTTGTCGGACGGGCACGATACCACATCGCAGGCTATGGTCGTGAAAGTCCTGCGTAACGAAGTGGGCATAACCAAATCCCCTGCAGGCATTCCGGAGCTGCACTTCACCGGCGTGCCGGGATTGTCCTATCAAATTCAGCGCAGCATTGACCTCGGGACATGGATGCCCGTGGGTGGTCTGAGGACCGCCGGGACGGATGGGGAAATTCTGTGGGGCGACCCTGCGGCTCCCGCCGAAAAAGCGTATTACCGCCTGACAGAAATCCGCCCCTGACCGGCGGGCCGGGCGCGCGGGGCATGAACTGCGCGTTCTCCAGGGCACCACCTCAAAACGCCAGGCGGTAACGCGCGATGATCCAGCGGGTCAGGGTGGGAGAGCCGCACGGACATCCGTGCCCGGCGGCGAGGGCTCCGTTAAATACCTAGAGCATTTTAAATAATGACGTAGCAAGCATCCGATCCCGGAGGGGTTATATCATTATAGCCATAGTCACCCGTTAAATTCCAGCTCCGGAGGAGCTACATATGGCTTCATCGGGAAAGAATAAGACGCTCCTTCGGAGCTCGATCATTTTTCGCATGTCGGTGGCTATAAAGATTCCGGCCCTCCTGGCCTAACATTGCAGAGGCTTGGAATCCACGACATTATTTAAACTGCTCTGGTGATATCCTGTCAGATAGGCGGACTGCCAAATGGCTCGACCGACACTCCTTCCTCCCCGTTCAGAGACGCCCACAAAGTTCACGGTTCCGTTGGTGGGGTTCTCGGGATGGCAGACTGAGCCGGTAGGAAGTTCGAGCCCCTTCCGCCCGGTTCATTCACCTCGGCGCGGGTTGTGATGAGAAGGTGAAATCGCGGCGCGCGATCCATATAGCACCAAAACGACGATTTGACGCGCACGGACAAATTCAGGAATGGCCAAGCCTTGCCCAAGCAGGGTTTCGGCCCGGGCGACTTGTCAGGCTGAAAAACGTCGCAATCCCTTACGGGATCAGGGTGGTGGGCAGAGAAGGATTCGAACCTTCGAAGTCGAAGACAGCAGATTTACAGTCTGCCCCATTTGGCCACTCTGGAATCTGCCCATTTACGTTCGCTGCCAGGTGCGGCGCGTCGTGTGTCGAGATAAGAGGAGGTGGGGGGCTTTGCAAGCTGGAATTTGCAGGTTGTTTAAAAGATCGTGCGCTTGCGGGTGGGGTGGGGGTGTGGGATGCGGGGAATTATGTTCAAGTCATTGGCGGTTTACTGCGGATCCAGTCCGGGTCGGGATCCTTTTTACAGGGAGCTGGCGCGTGGGGTGGGAGTTTTGCTGGCACAGCGGGGCATCCGCCTGGTTTATGGCGGCGGCGGGGTGGGGATGATGGGCGCGGTGGCCAACGGAACGTTGGAGGCGGGAGGAATGGTGACGGGCGTGATCCCGGATTTTCTGAACACGCGCGAGCTGAAACACGCCGGGGTGGAGGATATGCGGGTGGTGCGCACGATGCACGAAAGGAAACAAATCATGGTGACGGAGTCGGATGGATTTGTGGCGCTGCCGGGCGGGTTCGGAACGTTGGACGAGCTTTTTGAAGCGTTGACCTGGAGTCAATTGGCGATCCATGCCAAGCCGGTGGGAGTGCTGAATGTGGAAGGCTTTTTCGATGGAATGCTGGCCACGCTGGACGTGATGGTGGCCCGCGGCTTTCTGCGCCAGGAGGACCGGGACCGGGTGGTTTCCGCAGAGACTCCTGAAAAATTGCTGGAGGCGATGTCGGCCTGGCAGGCTCCTGACACGCTGAAGTTCCTGCTGGCACGGTGAAATGGCGTGCCGGAAGTCGGGCACGGTGCCGGAGCCCGCAAATCCTGGCTGAAGTGACCGGAGGTGGCTGGTTAGAGCTCGGCGATTTTTTGCTCGCGTTTTCCGATCCCGTCGTCCTCGCTGGTTAGGACTACTTCGTGAAGTTGGAGCACGGGGTCGGTCTGGGTGGCCAGGAATTCCTTGACGGCGGGGCGTGCTTTCAGGAGTTCGAGCGTGTCGCGTCCGGCCTCCGCTTTCAGTTCCATGGGGATATCTGTCAGGCGACCGTCGAGGTCGGCTTTTTTCTTCAGGTTTTTCAGCCGGACTTCGTAGGTTTTTTTAAGTTCGGAGGCGTGGGTTTTCAGGGAGGTGTCGATGGCGATTTTCCGGCCCTGGCTGTCGGTGATGAAGACGAGGAATGGCGATTCCGAGAAAGTGGAATACATGGAAAAAGACGATAGCGGATAGAA
The DNA here is from genome assembly GCA_028293305.1 of Verrucomicrobiales bacterium. Classification (GTDB taxonomy): domain Bacteria; phylum Verrucomicrobiota; class Verrucomicrobiia; order Verrucomicrobiales; family V1-33; genus CAIZWU01. The sequence goes on from JAQGPD010000394.1 coordinate 8,349, forward strand.
TTCCGCTTTTTTCACCATTTCCTTGGTATGGGCGAAGCTGAGTTGGAGCGGCGGATTCTCAACAAGCACGAAGCTGAGCAAACCGGTGGCTAGCAAGGTTTTGAAGGGGAATCGCGGCTGGGTCATGGCTCAGTGTCCGCCCGCCCGGGCGGGGAGTCAACCAACCGGATGCGCCGTGCGCGCCCATTGAAATGCCTGGCTTCAGGCGCCGAGGGAACGCAGATTAGCCTCGTAGGTGCTGCGGCTGGTGACCTCGCGGCCGGTGGCGAGCGGGCGGGCGACGATGAGGCCGGCGTGGCTGCTGAAGGCGTTGAGGTATTTTGAAATGGTCTGGTCCAGCACGACCTGATGGTGATTTTTCGAAGCGTGCATGAAGCGGGATTGGCCGGAGACTTTGGTGATGAGTCCGACATGCGAGCAGACGCCGCCCTGGTCTTTGGCCACGATGCCGGCGATGTCGCCATCCTGGAGTTTGGATTCGATTTTGGCCACGTCCGCTTTGGGAATGTAATAGACGGGAAGCGTGTTGACCTTGGCCTCGATGCGCGCCATGGCGGGCCGGAGGGAAGGGTTGTTGCGGAGGTAGCGGTAGCCCTTCCAGAGCACGGTCATTTCACGGCTTTGGCGGCCACGGAGGGGTATGGCCCCGCCAAGCTCGCGCGTGACATCCTTCACATTTCCGCGCGCTTCATTGTCGATGAACCATTCATTTAGATAGTGGATCCTCTCCAGATAGTTGCCGGTGCAAAGCCCCGCGCGGTAGCGGGTCCACTGGATTTCCTTCAACAAATCCTGGGGCGTGTAAACGGCCCTGGGTCTTTCCAGCAGGCGGGCCATTCCCAGGGTGATTTCAAAAAACGTCCAGCAGTCCAGCCCGTCGAAATTCGCGGAGGGACACTCGATTTTATCGTCGATCTCCAAGGTGTATCCGACATAGGGAATGCCGATGCATTCGCGTCCCAGCAAAGCCATGCGCTGTCCGATGGGGACCTGCCCCCAGCCGGCGGCGCGGGCTTTGGTCATGATGCGGTGATAGCGTTCGATGTTTTTGAAACTGCGGTCGATGGGCAAATGATCCACGCCCGCCCGGGCCGTGGAAGGGGCGGCGACCGTCGCGGCGGCGGCGGCGGACGATGCGGCGAGATGGAGGAAGCGGCGGCGGGAGAGGTCCATAATCGGCGGCGGTGGGTGGGGGTTCGCAGGTTACTTACCACGGAAGGCGGCAAAAAGCACGGACCTTGTGTGCCATTTTGCCGGCCTCAATAATGGACGGCGCTCACGGCATCGAGGTCGAAGCCTGAGTTCCCTGAACCGGTTAGCGGACTGAATGCGGGGTCGGCCGTGTGCCGGATACTATCACCTCCCACATCATCTGTTCTGGACTGGTCGCCCGTGGATTGGATGCGGATATAACGGATCCACGAAAGCCCGGCGGCGGCGGTCGCGGGCTCCAGATCCAGGCTGTCGCCGCCGCTTCGCGAGGGGTCGGTGGGATCCTCTCCGGAGGTGGGGTTGCGCCCCGCAATGCCCCGCGCATAATAAAATGGGTCACGCAAATCCAGGGGCTGATCCCCGGCGGGCGGGATGACATCGCAGGGCAGGGCATGCCACTCCCCGGGGTATAGAGCGACGCTGATCACGGCGGGTTCCATGAAGCGCTGATTCGCGCTGCGGCCAATGAATAGCACATTTTCAAAAACCGTGAGGTCCTCGCCCGGGCCGATCTCGACAATGTTATCCGTGAACTCCAGCTCGATGAATCCGCCCGACCCCACGCGGGCATGCAGGGATAGGACTTCGCCGGGCTTGGAGGCCGGAGCGTAAGTATCGCGACCATCCGGCGGGCCGGTCACATTGGCGGGCAGGGCGCCGGAACCATAACCATTCGCGGCGAGCGGCGAGAAACGGACCACGCGGTCCGCGTAGGGATCGCCCGTGTTTCCAGGCTGGGCGCGCGTCCTGACCTGTGGCAAAACGGCCGTCTGCTTTTCTGTCAGGGG
>JAQGPD010000398.1 GCA_028293305.1 Verrucomicrobiales bacterium
GTGCAGGAAAAAATCCGCACCCTCAGCCTCGCCCGCGAAACCTTCCTCGCCCAACAACGCAAAGACACCAACGCGCCGGAAACCCTCGACACCGCCATCGCGAAGACCATCCGGGAGCAGGCGCGCAAGGCGGGTTTGGAGTGGGGTAAGTGAGTTATTAGTTATCAGTTATTGGTTATCAGAGCCGGTGCTCCGCAAAACCATGCTGGCGCACCGGCCTTCGAGACCGTATATTGCATTGGAATCGAAGCCTCCCATCCGATCAACGCCACACCCACGAATGCATCCCCTGATAACTAATAACTAATAACTAATAACTGATAACCCAAAACATGCCCACCGTCCTGGTCATCGAAGACGACACCGCCATCCGCACCGGCCTGCTGGATGCTTTGTCGGCGAGTGGTTATGAGACGTTGCATGCGGCGGAGGGACGGACGGGATTGGAGTTGATCACGCGGGCTTCGTTTGATCTTTTGTTGTTGGACCTGGTGCTGCCGCATATTGATGGGCTAACGCTTTTGCGTCGGCTCCGGGAAATCCGGCCCACCACTCCGGTCATCATTCTGAGCGCCATGGGCGCGGAGTCCGACCGCGTGAAAGGGCTGAACCTGGGAGCCGATGACTACATGGTGAAACCGTTCGGCGCCCGCGAGCTCCTGGCCCGCGTGAATGCCGTGCTGCGCCGCTCCCCGGAGCGGCCGCATGATATTTCCACCCTGCCCTTCCCAGGCGGCACGGTGGATTTTTCACGATGCGAAATCCGTTTCGACGATGGCCAGCGCGACTCGCTATCCGAACGCGAAACCGCCGTCCTCCGCTATCTCGCCGCGCATCCCGGCCGCGCCCTCAGCCGCGAGGAAATCCTCCTCCGCGTCTGGCGCCTGCCCGCCAGCGCCGCCGCCACCCGCACCATTGATATGCACGTCGCCAACCTCCGCGCCAAACTACGCGACGATTCTTCCGACCCGCGCGTGATCCTGACCGTCCGCGGAAAAGGCTATTCCCTCGCCCAGTCGGCCGCGCATTCCTGACAAGTTCTTCGGAGCTTAAAAAACCTGCCGTATTCCAAAAAATCATGCGCCCCACCCTGACCTGGACCATTGCCCTCGGCGGCCTGTTGCTGCTGGCCGGTGCCATGGCCTGGGCCACGCGATCGCTCGTCGGCATGGAGCAAAACCAAAACCGCATGGCCGCCGAAGCCGCTATCCAGGAACGGTCCCGCCTGGCCCTGTGGCGCATGGAATCCCTGGCCGCCGCACTTGTTATAGAGGAAAGCGCACGCCCGCCCGGACAGTTCCACACCGCCGACCCCGCCTTCGCCCCGCCCGCCAGTCCCGATGGCCGCATCCGGCTCCACTTTGAAATGGACGCCGACGGCCGCATCCGTTCCCCCCAGACCGCCGCCGGCCCTGACAAAAATCCGGTCCCGGACGAGCCCGCCCTCCGCCTCCAGGAATTGCGCGCCCGCCTTGCCGCAAAAGCCGACCCCGGCCAATGGGCGCAACTCGGCCGCAGCACCTCCCTCGACAGCCCAACCGACAACCGCGCCTGGCTCTACTACGCCAACAGCTCCCCCCCATCCGCCCCGGCAGCGGAACAGTTATCCATACTCCCTCAGGAATCCGACGCCCCTCGGGAATCTGAATACAAGAACCAACCGCCCGGCAACCCCCAGGAATCCAACCCAGGGGTCCGGCGTGCCAGGGATTCCCAGAATACCGGCAACCCCAATCCCGCCTCCGGCCAATCCGCGATGCCGCCCCCACCGGCACCCGCCCTTGCCCCAGCCCCTGTCAGCATGGCGCCCGACCCCGTGCCGCCCGCCTACTCCCCGCCCCAACTCCCATCGTCCCAGAAACTTTCCGAGGCCCGTCAGGACCAGACTAACAGCAACCTGAAGGAAGCCTCCATGCGCCAGCGCGCCGCCCAGGACCTCGCCAAGGTCGCCGCCAAACGCTATCAAAAAGCGGAAGTTCCCGCCATCCAGACCACCGGGGAAAAATTCACCGCCCCCACCACCAAGGCCGACAGCCTGTCCCCCGTGCCGGCCACCCTGGCGGAGCGTGATTCCGCGCCCGGACAAAACCCAGCCTCGCCAACCTCGCCAACCTCACCGGCTTCATCCACCTCACCAACCCCACCAACCTCGCTGGCTTCACCCACCTCGCCGTCCCCGGACGCCTTCGCGCAGAGGACGTTGGTGCAGTCAAAAATCCAAGAGCAGATCCGGCTTTCGAACGCCACCAATGCCGCCCCCGCCGCCCTCATGCCGCCTGCCGACTCCGCGATCGCAGCTGCCGATCCCACAGCGACCCGCGCCGAAAATCTCCCACCCGCGCTACCCGCTGGAGCCGCCCCATCCGCCCCATCCGCCCCATCCGCCCCATCCGCCCCCGCCGCCCCCGCCGCGCCGGCCCCGCTCTCCGCGGCAACCTCGCCCGCTCCCGCTCCCGCAGCCGCTCCTGCAGCCGCACCCGCAACCACAGTCGGGACGGACTTGATGGATTCCTCCCAGTTGCTGGCCGATTCCCCGCTTCCCGCCAAAGATTCCAAAGCCGGATCCCTCGCAAAATCCGTCGGCTCCAGCACGGCGCCACCGATCCCCCTAACCTCTTTCCCGGCCTCCAATCCGGACGCCCCGCCGCCGCCCGCCATCTCGGATTTCCGGGCCTTTTGGATCAAGGACGCCCTGCTCCTGACACGCCGCGTCAGTGAGAACGGCAGCTCCATCATCCAAGGCGCCTGGGTGGATTGGCCCCTGCTCCGGCGCGATCTCCTGGCGTCCATCAGCGACCTCTTCCCCGCCGCCACGTTGGACCCCGCGCCCGCCAGTGACGGCGGCGGGACGGATCTGTTGGCATCGCTTCCTATCAAATTCAGCCCCGGTCCGCTCAGCTTCAGTCCGCCGGATTTCTGGAGTCCTTTGAAAATGTCGCTGGCCACCGCGTGGGCCTGCGTGCTGCTGGCCACCGCCGCCGTCTTTCTCGTTTTGCGCGGCATGATGACCCTGAGCGAGCGCCGCGCGACCTTCGTCTCCGCCGTCACCCATGAGCTGCGCACTCCTCTGGCGACCTTTAAACTCTATTCCGAAATGCTGGCGGACGGACTGGTGAAGGATCCCGCCAAACGCCAATCCTATCTGGAAACCCTGACCACGGAGGCGGATCGGCTAGGCCACCTGGTGGAGAACGTCCTATCTTATTCCCGGCTGGAACGCGGCAACCCCAAAAACGGTTCCCAGGGCCGCATTCCCACCACCCTGCGGGACCTAAGGCAACGCGTCGAGCCGCGCCTCCACCAGCGCACCGCCCAGGCCGGCGCGGCTTTCACAATCAATCAAACCGATCTGCCGCCTGACCTTCTCCTAACCACCGATCCGGCGGCGGTGGAGCAGATCCTTTTCAACCTTGTGGACAATGCCTGCAAATACGGCGGGGCTTTGGGGAGAACATGGGTCACAGAGAGCACAGAGAGCACAGAGAACATAAAAAATGCGGCGCGCGCAAAAGACAAAAAGGACAAAAAGGACCCAAAGGACGCAATGGACCCAAAGGAAGCAATGGACGGCGTGGACGGCGTGAACGGCGTGGACGGCGGAGACAGCGGAGACGGCCGAGACGGCCGAGACAGCATGAACGGGGAGGAGGAAACGGGGATCGGGAATGGGGCCGGGGTGTCTTTGGAGGCCTCTGCGCCGCCGGCTCCGCGAATCGAAATCCACTTCAGAAAACAGTCAGGATTCCTGGCCATCCGCGTATGTGACCACGGTCGCGGGCTTACACGCGCGGAGGCCCGGAAGCTATTCCGGCCGTTCCACAAAAGCGCCCGCGAAGCCGCGCATTCCGCGCCCGGCGTGGGCCTGGGCCTAGCCCTCTGCCGACGCCTCGCGCGCGACCTCGGCGGCGCCCTGACCATCGACCACTCCTATTCCCAAGGCGCCTGCTTCACCCTGACGCTCCCCCTGTAAAGTGCCAGCACCCTGGAGTGCTTTGACTTGT
>JAQGPD010000621.1 GCA_028293305.1 Verrucomicrobiales bacterium
TCCGGAGTGATCAACACCAGCATCGGCATCACCGACGTTGGCACGGCCGTCCCACGCAGCGCGGCCACCACGGATGGCTCGATTTTTTACGCAGGGACCTCCACAGGCATTCGATATGTTGGAACTCCGAGCGGTTCCGCGACTTCCGTCTTGATCGACACCCGGAACAGCCGCGAAGTCCAGTTGAGCGGCGGAAATCTGATTGCCTCCAACGGCTCCACGGCCATCACCGGCAAGGTGCAATCCTACGGCCCGCTGCCCACCTCCACCACAGCCGCCATCCCGCTGGTTTCCTTGGGCACAGCGGACGCCGTGAATGGATTTGTCATGTTCGACCTCGACGCCGGAGTGGCCGGAGACGATACCCTGTATGCCCTCAGCACAGTGACCAATACCGTGGTAAAATATTCCTTCGATGGAACCACCTGGCTGGCCAACGGCAACATCCCCGCCAGTGGCGCGGTCAACCTGACCGGAGCTGCGAATGGCTCCACCGTGAGTCTTTTCCTCACAAGCGGCGCCAGTCTCTATGCCTACTCGGACGCCTCCGGCTATAACACCACCCTGACCGGAACGCTGGGCACCGCCATCGCCACCGCCGGAACCAACACCGCCTTCCGTGGCATCGCCCAATTCGCCATTCCGGAACCGGGTGCCGGATTGCTCGGCCTGCTGGGCCTGACAACTTTCCTGCGCCGCCGCCGCCGCTAGGAATTTGGAAAAAGTCACCGCATTCCGGGGTATCATTTCAACACCCGGCTTGGATAGGCTCATCCCTGTCCAAGCCGGGTTTTTCATGCACGGAAGCCATTTTGTTCCATGCAGGAAAAACCCCTAACAAGCCAGGTTGGTGGCCAACCGGTGTCCATTTCAAACCGATTCCGAGGCCGCGTCCGGTTTGCCATACAACCCAAACGGTTCTGTATAACGAATTAGGAATCCGGGCGGAATGCCAGCGCAAATCCCGGCAAAACCTCACTGAAGCCGCAGGCCGTGCGCGCGCCAGAAAGCGGTCAGGGCCGCCGGCGAGCCGTTGAAAACGTTGCGCTCCACCGGGCGGTCCATGTCACCGAACCACGGGCTGAATTGATAGCGGCCATGGGAATAGACCTTCGGCCGCGACCGGCCGCCTTCCCAATCGACCCCGCCATATTGCCACAAAGTCCAATCGGCCCACACCCGGTATTGATTCAAAAGCCCGCGGGGATGCACGGGCGCGGGGAACACCGGACCGGCACCGCTCTCATGCGAATAGAGTGCCAGCCAATAAGGCGCGCGGCGCAACCGGGCCTTGGTCGCGGCATCGGCCTGGCCCAGCAGAAGTTTCAAATGCTGGCTGTTTTCCAGATAGGCGACCGGCACCACGCCCGTGCGGGATTCCACGCGGTCCATGAAGCGCAGAATATCCGATAGCCGGGAATTGGCGTCATAGTCCCCGCACAGCAAAAGGGCCGGGGCATTCCAGGAACGGCTGCGGGCGAGGGCCTGCGCGCGGTTCACAAACTGATCCGCCTGGGCCACGGCATCCACATGATTCTGCAGCCGGTAATAGACTCCTGGCAAAAGTCCCGCGCGGTCCGCGGAGGCCAGGAAGCTGCCGCACTTCGTGTCCAGATTCCCGCCTTTCCCCGCCCTCGCTATCAAACCGCTGGCTCCATTCAGCCGCAGGGCGCTGACATCATTTTCTGAAAATCCACGTCCATTGCGCTGACGCTCCTTGGGATCATAGGCGGAGACATTGATGATCTGCGGCAACCCCGCGCCACTGCCGCCACCCCGCTGGGCCGGGCCTTGCGGCGCGGCATTTCCCGTGGGGTCGGGATGGGCGCATTGTGTCAGGAGGAGGAACAGTGGCAGCAGGAAATAGGGTTTCATGTTTCAGTGAAAAAAGTTAGGTATGGTCATGGGGGGATTGCACGGACACCGCGCCCTGGCCCGGGTGGACGATGCCGGCGGTTTCAAGCAGCGGAGGGAAGAGGATGGAACGGCCCGCCATCAAAACAGGAACCGGTCCACCAGGCAAGCGTTTGTGGAACGTGCATGGGGCCATGGTTGCGCCGCGAGGCAACTTTTCCGGCTTCGCCGTCGTAGTTTGAAGACAATCCACGGCCCGCCACGGCGGCCTGCCCCGCTAGGAATCCTCCGGGCGTCTCTTGTATAGGCGCTTGTCCGCCGCCGGTGTTGTTGCATCCTTGTTTACACTCCCATGAATCCCCCCCGGTTCCCTCTTTTTTCGATTCTGGATCTTGTGCCCATCCGTCAGGGCGGGACCGCCTCCAAGGCATTCTCCGAAAGTCTGGATCTCATCCGGCACGCTGAAAAATGGGGCTATCACCGATTCTGGGTGGCTGAGCATCATAACATTTCCGGGGTTGCCAGCGCGGCCACTTCCGTCGTGATCGGCCACCTTGCGGCCGGCACCTCCACCATCCGTGTGGGGTCGGGCGGCATCATGCTGCCGAATCATGCACCCTTGCTCATCGCCGAGCAATTCGGGACCTTGGAATCCCTGTTTCCTGGCAGGATCGACCTTGGGCTGGGCCGTGCTCCCGGCGGGGATCAGCCCACTGCGCGGGCCCTGCGGCGGGCGCTTGGAAGCAGCGGTGACACCTTTCCGCAGGACGTGATGGAACTGAAAAGTTACCTCGCGCCCGCGGTTCCCTATCAGGTCGTCCGGGCTGTGCCGGGGCAGGGGTTGGATGTGCCTTTGTATCTGCTGGGCTCCAGCACTTTCAGCGCGCAACTCGCCGCGGAGTTGGGATTGCCCTTCGCTTTCGCCTCCCATTTCGCGCCGGACTCCCTGCACGATGCCCTGCGACTTTACCGGAAAGGTTATAAGCCGTCGCCGGGAAATCCCAAACCGCATGTCATGGTGGGAGTCAACGTTTTCGCCGCCGCAACCGATGCCAAAGCGAGCGTGCTTTTCACGACTCTCCAACAAATGTTCCTCAATCTGGTCCGGGGCCGCCCCCAGCCCATGCCGCCTCCCGTGGACAGCATGGACGGCATCTGGAACGCCGGCGAGGAAGCCTACGTGAGCCGCATGACATCGTTCAGTGTCGTCGGAGGACCGGACAAATTGAAGCAGGGTCTGACTAAAATTCTGGCGGAAACCGGAGCCGACGAAATCATGACCACCGCGCAGATTTACGACCACCAGGCACGCTTGGAATCCTTTGAAATAGCGGCTTCGGTGTTCAAGGAAATTCAGCATTCCTCACTGTCCGCAAGCATGGCCGGTCAGGCCACGGCGGGCGCATCAATCTCTTGATTATCGGCTGCCTGCGGCGTCATTCGCAGTGCCAGCCACGCCGAAGTTTCCGCCCACCGATCAGAGTATCCTGACAACTTCCGCGATTTTTCATTACAATAACCTAACCTGTAAAAAATCATCATCATGGAATACCGCCAACTCGGGGCTTCCGGCCTCAAAGTTCCAGTCCTCACCCTCGGCACCGGCACCTTCGGGGGCACCGGGGAATTGTTCACCGCCTTCGGCACCAGCGGTGTGGAGGAAGCCACGAGGCTCGTGGACATCTGCCTGGAAGCGGGACTGAACATGTTCGACAGCGCCGACATCTACTCCGCGGGAAATGCCGAGGTTATTCTGGGCAAAGCGATCGCGGGCCGGCGGGACAAGGTGCTGATTTCCACCAAAGCGACTTTCCGCCTGGGCGACGGACCCAATGACGTCGGCTCCTCGCGGCACCATCTCACACGGTCCATCGATGCGGCATTGAAGCGATTGGGAACGGATTACATCGATCTGTTTCAACTGCACGGTTTCGACGCCCTGACACCTGTGGAGGAAACGCTGTCCACCCTGGATCATTTTGTCAGGGCCGGTAAAATCCGTTATCTGGGATGCTCCAATTTTTCCGGCTGGCACCTCATGAAATCGCTCGCCGTGGCGGAGCGTTATGGCTGGACGAAATATGTGGCGCACCAGGCCTATTACTCCCTCGTGGGAAGAAGTTATGAATGGGAACTGATGCCCTTGGCCGCCGACCAGAAAGTGGGCGGGGTCGTTTGGAGTCCGCTGGGCTGGGCCCGCCTGACTGGAAAAATCAGCCGCACCAAGCCGCTTCCTCCCGGCAGCCGCCTCCAAAGCCAAACCGCCATCGACGTGGGACCGCCGGTCGAGGACGAGTATCTTTACAAAGTGGTCGATGCCCTCGAGGAGGTCGCCGAGGAATGCGGGAAATCCGTCCCCCAGACTGCGCTGAATTGGCTGCTGCAACGCCCCACCGTCGCCACCCTCATCATCGGCGCGCGCAACGAGGAACAACTCCGCCAAAATTTGGGAGCCATCGGCTGGAACCTCACCCCCGCCCAGGTCGCCAAACTGGAAGCCGCCAGCGACACCCCTCTGGCCTATCCATACTTCCATCAAAAAGGCTTTTCGGAACGGAATCCTTTCCCCACCGACCGCGCCTGAACCGGCCGACCCTATCCGAATGCACCCGGGGACCGATCACTTCGGATCGGTCCCCGGTGCTGTGGAAAACACGATGTCTTCCACAGCAGCGTCCGCGGGGTGCGGAAGGCCAGTCGCTCCCACCGATCGCAGGATGAACCAGGATCCTGCGGCGTCCGTGGTATAACGGATAGGCTTTCCGTCGATATCCAACAGCGAAACCTTGGGAGTGAAGAGCTTGTCATCCAAATTGGCCAATTCGGCGGGATATCTTCCATGAGTCAAAAACTCGAGTTCCAGGGCGGCGGCGAGGTGCTGCAGCGTGGCATGCATGATGGGAATGGCATGGATTCTAAAAAGATAGGGTTTCGGATCGCTAAATGGTGCAAATACACCCACGGGTCCGAAGTTGGTAGGCAACCTGGGCTGGGAAACTTTTCTGTCCGCCCAAAATTCCATCGGTCCCAACGGTGCCGTTCCAGCATGGCTCCATTCATAAAACTTGCTATTAAGCACGCCTGCATTGATGTAATAATAGTCCGGGGCGATGTATTCCCATAAAATATGCTGCCATTGCGAGGCCTCCCGCAAAGGTAGAATCGTCTTGTCATAGTGCTCAAGAAGCTCCGTGATAGCGAGGCGATCCGCTTCCTGAGCTCTTTGACCGCTGGCCTGCAGCAGTGCCGGGTAATTTTTCCCCATTATCCTGGTTAGGAGTTCCGCCGGCCAGGAATGCCGGATGAGGCCTTCGCGGAGATAGGCGCTTTGAGCTTGGAGCATGCCATTGGCACAGATGTGATAGAAAAGGCCCGACTCCGCAAAATAGGCTTGTGCCAAATTGTCGGTTACCCGGAAAACAGGCAGTGCTTCCTCCGCGAGACCGGCCTCCATTTTGGCCAATCCATACAACGTCAGGCACCGTGTCATATACGAGATTGTGGTTAGCGGAATTTCGCTGTAAATCGATGGGGAGCGGGAGTCTGATGCGCCCGATGGGAAGCGGGCTGCGGGACGTTTGGCGGCTTCAAGGATCGCCTTGATATCGGACACCACGCCTTCATCCGATAGCAGTTCCTCCGCCGCGGATTTTCCGGCGACCGCCGGGGGCAGCGTTCCCACGCGGCGGAAAAAGGCGCACCATGCCTCCAGATTGTTGTTTTTTGGCTTTGAGGGAAAAGTGACCCGGATGCTTCCGTTAGGTTGCCGTGTGGCCACGTCGGTTTTTTTCAACCAAAGCGCAAGCTGGGGCGCGGGCTGCCGGGCATCCCCGAATACTCCTTCGAATGGCGGTGAGGCAAGGAAGTTTTCCTGAGCCGGTGGTTGCGGCGTCGTGAGTTGCGACCACTCGGTGGCCATGCCCAAAGCGGCGATACGTTGTTTTTCCTGAAGCAAAAGGCGTCGGCCATACCATCTGGAACCTGTGTAAAAAAGGGTTATGAGCGTTGCCGTGGCGAGGTAAACCTTCACGCTGGTCTGACTGAAAAAGATACGTCCCAAGCCGGCTGAAAAGGAGCGGATTGCCGGGATTCCACGACGGCGGAAGAACTTGGCCAGTCTCCGGAAGGTAGGGAATGAATCGGGTGGATCGGGGTGCATGGTGTGAATGGTGTGAATGGTGTGAATGGTCAGGGGTTGAAATTGAGGGCCAGCCAGGGATCGTCGGCCGCGCCGCCATCCCGGAAAGCCGGCGGCGTCGGGGTCACAGGCTGGAGAACACGTCCCGGCGTCGGCGTTGGCGGAGGGGTGGTGAAATGCAGCAGGGCGATCACGCTCCACGCGGTTGTCAGGAAGACCGTGAAAAACTTGCCGAAAATGGGAGGCGCAGGGGGCGGGATCGCGGTTGTCAGGATGCTGGATCGCCAGTCCGCGGGCAGCGCTGGCGTGGGTAGCCCGCCGAGCATCCGCTCCACGGGATCGGGTCCGGAATTGCCATGTGGGGGGAAGTCAGGGTGCATGGGGGCAAGCAGTGTTTTTTAGTGTTAGTCGGAGGCGGTCCATCGCGTAGCGGTAGCGGCTGGCGGCGGTGTTGGCGGGGATGCCGAGGATTTCCGCGATCCTGGCGAAGGTTAGGTTTTCCCAGATCTTGAGGTGAACGACGGCACGTTGTTCCTCCGGAAGGGCGGCCAAAGCGTGGGCGACGGCCAGCGTGGGGTCGGATGAGATCTCCGTTTCAGTGTCCGGGAAATGATGTCCCTCCTGCTCATGACCAAAGCTTTCCATGAGTGCCCGCCGCCGGGCACTGTGTTTTACCAGATCAACAAAAGCGTTCCGGGCCGAGCGGAAAAGATAGGCCTGCGGATCGTGGGGAACGGGTCCCGCCCGCCGGGCCAGGCGGATGAAAAGCTCCTGCAGCAGGTCCCGCGTGTCCTGCTCAGACGCGGTCAGGCTGAGGAGAAACCGATAGAGCCCCGGCGCATGGGCATCATATAGAGCGGCGAGGGTTTCGGGAGGCATGAGGTGTCAGGGTATTACTGACAGGAGGACGGCGCGCGGAAGGTTTTTGTCTGGTGGGATTGAAAATACTTTTGCGATTTCGCTCGGGATGCAGATTTTGAAGAGCCGCCGCGCCAGCAATTCATGCCGTGGGTGCCTGCCTTTGGATTTGATAGGAAATACGCGTGAAAGGGATGGATTGGCTGAATTTAAACATTTGTGAGCAGTAACGGCCGCCGCATTCTGCTGGAATGGGGTCGT
>JAQGPD010000442.1 GCA_028293305.1 Verrucomicrobiales bacterium
ACGTCCCGCCGCATCTTCCCGCCCCGCCCCGCCCAGCCCCTCCCTCCGCGTTTCAATGTTCCCCTTCCCCCAACCTCCGCACCCCCTCACCAAAATCTGCGGCATCACCACCCTGGCCGATGCCCGCCTTTGCGCCGATGCCGGAGCCGACGCCATCGGCATTAATTTCTATCCAAAATCCAAACGCTTCCACCCCTTTGAAAAAGCCGCGCTCTGGCTGGCCGATCTCCCACCCACCCTGACAAGGGTTGCCGTGCTCGTGAACGCCCCCGATGAGGAAGTCCAGCGCCTGGCCACCAGCGGCCTCATCGATGTCCTGCAATTCCACGGCGACGAATCCCCGGAAACCGTCCGCGCCGCGCGCCGCTTCGGCCTTCCTATCATCAAAGCCCTCCCGCTGCTCCCCACCACCACCGCCGCGGAACTCGCCGCCTGGCCGGCCGACGCCCTCCTCCTGGACGCCCATGCCCCCGGCACCTACGGCGGCACCGGACACACCATCGACTGGACCCGCGCGGCGGAAATCATTCAATCGCTGGCCCCATTTCCCGTCCTCCTCAGCGGCGGCCTCACCGCGTTGAACATCGCCACCGCTATCCAACAAACCCAACCCGCCGGCGTCGATACCGCCAGCGGCGTGGAATCCGCCCCGGGCATCAAGGATCCTGACAAAGTCCGCGCCTTCATCTCCGGTGCCCGTCCCGCCTGACCCCTTGCACCGTCCCGCACTTCCCCGGATAAAACCCCGTGCCTTCCGGGAAATCCGTGCCATTCGTGCTGCCCTCATCCTTCCCGCCCAGCCCAGCCCATCCTGTTTCACCCATGACCTCTGCCGAACTCTCCGCCCTCCTTCCCTACCTGCTGCCCGTCGCCGCCGCCTCCGCCCTCATCGGTTGGTGGCTCCGCGGTAAAAAGAAAACCCCGGCTCCCGCCCCGCTTCCCGGCAAGGCCCCCACCGCCCCTTCCAACAGCGAACGCCAGCGCCTCCGCGACCTCGAGTCCAAACTCCGCTCCGCCGAATCCGCCGCGCAATCCGCCCAATCCGAAATCGCCTCCCTCCGCGCCGGTTCCATCTCGAAAGCCGACCACGAGGCCCTGCGCGCCGAACTCGATTCCGCCCGCACCAACGTCACCGCGCTCGATGCCCAGTTGAAAAAATCCCGCGATGTCCAGGCCGGCCTTCAAGCCCAGGCCAATGACGCCGGCAAAAAAAATCAGGCCCGCGCCATCACCCTGGAAAACGAACTCGCCGCCGCCCGCACGGAAATCCAGCGCCTCAAAACCCTGGCCGATCCCACCACCGACGGCATGAAACGCCTCGAAGGTGAAGTCGAAACCGTCCGCACCCGCCTCCGCGCCGTCGAAGCCCAGCTCGCGGAACGCAACGCCGAACTCAACGCCCTCAAGGCCCGCGCCCTCTCCGCCACCACCCGCGCCCCCCGCACCATCGCCGCCTCCACCGCCGCCCCGGGCTCAGCCCTGAATCTGCTGGGAATCGAAACCGATCCCCTCCCGACCATCACCACTCCCGCGCCCTCCGGAACCGCCGACGCCATTGTCGAAAACCCGGTCGCCGCCCGTCTCTCCGCCGCCACGGAAGCCACCGTCGCCGCAGCCGCAGCCGCCGCCGAACCGGATCCGGAAGCCGCCTTCACCAGCGCCAGCGCCATTCTCGGCAAGCGCATCCAGTCTGACGACCTCACCGTCATCGAGGGCATCGGACCCAAAATCAGCGAACTCCTCCAAGCTGCCAACATCGGCACTTGGTCCGCCCTGGCCGACGCCCAACCGGAACAAATCGAGGCCATCCTCGCCGCCGCCGGTCCCGTCTACGCCGTCCACAATCCCGGCACCTGGCCCTCCCAAGCCCGCCTCGCCGCCGATGCCAAGTGGTTCCAGCTGAAGTCCCTGCAGGAAAAACTCCACGCCGGCCGCCCGCCGGAGACCGCCCTCGCCTGACCATCGGCGCCCCTTCCCGGACCCACGCGGCCTCCTCCCCTTCCCCGCCATGCCCCTCTTGGAAGTCAATCACCTGTCCGTCGACTTCCGCTCCCCGCGCGGCGTCATCACCCCCGCGGTCAAGGACCTCAGCTTCACCCTCGACCCCGGCGAAGCCCTCGCCGTGGTCGGGGAAAGCGGCAGCGGAAAAAGTGTCAGCGCCCTAGCCCTCGCACGCCTTCTCCCGGAGCCGCCCGCCATCATCCGCGGCTCCATCCGGCTCCATGGCACGGAAGTCCTGACTCTCGCCCCCGATGCCCTCCGCGCCATCCGCGGCCGCCGCATCGCCTACATTTTCCAGGAACCCTCCAGCGCGCTGAATCCCGTTTTCAATATCCGGAATCAGCTCCGCGAGGTCATCACCACCCACCGCCCGGACGTCAGGGACCCCGACGCGGAATGCCTCTATTGGCTGAATGAAGTCGGCATCACCGACCCCGCCCGCCGCCTTAACGACTACCCTCACCAACTCAGCGGCGGCATGCAGCAACGCGTGATGATCGCCATGGCCCTCGCCGGCCGGCCGGATCTGCTCATCGCCGACGAGCCGACCACCGCCCTGGATGTCACCATTCAAAAACAAGTGATCCAGCTCCTGGCCGATCTCAAGACGCGCCACCAAATGGCCGTGTTGATCATCACCCACAACTTCGGCATCATCCGCGGCCTGGCCGACCGCGTCGCCGTGATGTATCGTGGCGAACTGGTGGAAACCGGCCCCACCGATTCCGTCCTCACCGCCCCGCAGCATCCCTACACCCGGGCCCTCATCGACTGCATCCCCCGCCTCGGCCAAAAGCGCCGCCGCCTCGCCACCATCCAATCATCCTAACAGCCAGCACCCCGCCGCATCCCCCCCTTCCCAACATTCCTGGCAACCCCCGTCCCGGCCTTGTCCTCAAAGCCCCGGCCTTCCAGCTAGCATCTCCGCCCCTTCCCAGCACCCGTAGCAAGGCCCGTCCCGGCCTTGTCCTCAAAGCCCCGGTTTTCCAGCTTTCCAGCGCTCCAACAAGCCCGCATCCGACCAGCCTAGCCATAACAAACCCGCCTCCCACCCAGGCAACCCAAACTCCCGCACCCAACGGAAATTGGAAATGAGGTGAAACCCATGCCGGTCAGCCAGCGGATGACCGGGTGTATGTCCACTCTCACTTCCTTGGCCGCCCTGCTGCTGCCCTGGCTCTCAACACCGCCATCCACCTGGCTCCCGCTGCCCTCCGCGCCACCGCCAGTGCCACCGCCCGCACCGATGGCCGCCGATCCCACGCCGATCGTTCCGGAAAAGCCGGTGTCCCCCGCCGGTAAATGGTCAGGCTCCCATCCAAGTCTCCAAGCAGCCAATGACCCCCGCACCTCCCTGTCAAAAACCCCTTCCACGTCGAAACCCGGAGCAACACTTTCGCCCTCCGCCCAACCCGGCCAACCCGCCCAATCGCCGCTTCCCGGTCCGCGCCCGGTCCCCGCACTATCCACTTTTTCCAACACAACTTTCATTCCACATCGATTCGAAAATATCGTCCCGACCCCGAACCAGAACCAGAACCAGAACTCAAACTCGACCCCGGATTCCGGCCCCGACGCCGCTTCCGTCAGGTCCTCACTACCCGCCACTTCCATCGCTCCCGCCTCCGCCACTTCCCTCTCCCCTTCCACCTCTCCAGCCTCCGCCCCCGATCCAGCCTCCGCCTCCGTCCGGAGCACGGCTTCGATCCTGACATCATTCGCCTGGATGCTTCCCTGGGACCACATGTTCATCACCAGCCCCGGCTTTGTCATGATCCACCCGCTGCCGGGTCTAGGATTCGACTTCGATCCCGGCTTCACCCCGCCCTTCACCTTCCATCCCCTGCCCTCCATTCCCATCCCCATCACCGCCTCGGAACCCGCTCCCATCCCGCCGGAAAATGGGTATGCTGTCTTTCCGGATTTTTCGCATTGGATGCTCCGGGTGATCGATTACTAGCCTATTCCGCCAACCCTTTCCACCACGCCCCCACCCATGCCCCCGCAGGACGCCGTGCCCCATTCCATCCGGGACTCCCCCTCCCCGCGCGCCTTGCCGCCGGCATTGGGTCACGACCTGTTGCATCGGATCGGACAAGGCGAGGACGCCGCCCTGGAATCGCTCTATCAAGTCTGCGGCGACCGGTTTTTCAGCATGGCCAGCCACATGGTCCGCGACGCCGGAGCCGCCCGCGAGATCGTCCAGGACTGTTTTGTCAGGATATGGCAGCGCGCCGTGTCCTACAATCCGGAGGCCTCCAGTCCCTTCACCTGGTGCGTCATGATCCTCCGCGGCCTCTGCATCGACCACCTGCGCCGCGCCGGGCGTCGCCTTCCCTCCGACTCATCCTCCGCGGAAACCTCCACGGAACCCATCTGCCCCAGCCCGCCGCTGGCGGATCTCCATCTTCATGAAACCCTCCACCTCGTCCGCAAAAGCCTGGCCACCCTGACGCCCCAGGAGCAGGAAACCATCCGCGCCGCCCTCTTCGATCCCGCGTCCTGCGCGGACCTCGCCTCCCGCTGGGGACTTCCGCTGGGATCCGCCAAAACGCGCATCCACCGCGCCATGGAAAAACTGCGCCACCTCCTCCGGCCCCATCTCCGGCCCTGACATCTTTCACCCCTGCCTATCCCCATGCAACCCGACACTCCATCCCCGGAAGCCCCCACGCTTTCCGCACTCGGCCTGGGCCCGCCCCTGCCCCCTGGCAGCCCCGCCGCGGACAACGCCGCCGCGCGGGAAATCCAGGACGCCGCCGCGCTGGCCTGGCTGGCCCTATCCGATTTGCAGCCCGCTCCGGAATCCATCTGGGATTCCATCCAATCCCGCATTTCCCCCGCAACCGCCGCACCGGTTTCATCCCTGCCACGCCGCTTCCTGGCAAATCCGCGCACCGCATGGTCCGCCGCCGCCGCGCTCGCCCTCGGATGGGCCGCCCATTATTTTCTAACAAACAGCGGCCCCGGCCCGGGCACCCCTAACAATCTCTCGATCGCTCCCTCCCAGGCCCTGCAAACTCCATCCCCGCGGCCGACCCTGACACCTTCCCCGGTCCGACCCGCCACGGTTCAAGCCCCATCCGTGGATGCCGGCCTGCGCGCGGAACTGATCCAGCTCCGTCAAAAGCTGGCGGACGCCACCCACGAGCCCTCGGTCCCCGGCCTGCTCCGCCCCGCCATTCTGGAACTCCGCAGTCCCGGCGCC
>JAQGPD010000453.1 GCA_028293305.1 Verrucomicrobiales bacterium
TCAAGGTGCAAAACCTTGATCTTCATGGAGTTGTAATCTTGCAACAGAGTTACCCGCACTCCCGCCCAGGCCGGAGACCGATACTTTTTCTTATTGAGCGGTATATTCGGCCACTGCCCCGGACCGCCGCCCCCCCCACGCGCGATCCCTGACAATTCCAGGGATGGGGCGCTTCATCTCCCCTTGGATAAAAGTGGCACCCGAATCCTAAAAATCAGAAAAGTATCAAAACTGGGAAGATAGGGGGATAGTTCTTTAGTCTCCAGCTCAATACGGTGGCTTAGGATCTGCTTAGTAAACCAAATCAGGCTTCCACGGAAAACCCCTCTACTTCCGCCCCCCGGCCGTCATCACCCTCACCGGAAACCTATGAAAAGCGTCTCTCTATCGTCCTTGCCCCTCGCAGCCCTCGTCACCGCCTCATGGCTCAGCGTCCTCTCCCCCGGTCAGGCCGCAAAAATCGGCATCAATATTCAGGATGACTGGGACAGCGGCGGCGGCGCCCCGGTGACGGACACCTCCTTTGGCATCCCCGCCGCGGATTGGTTCAATCTCCCGCGCGTCACCAACTCCATCGGTCAGGCCTTCTCCACCAGCACCACCATCTCCCTGCCAGGAGCGGGCGATCTTTTCATCGAGTGGTCCGCCGTCAACACCTACAGCATGACCGGTGACGTCCCCGCCACCCCGGGCGCGGATCCCGGCGCGGATCAGGTGACCTATGGCTACCTGGACGACACCGGCACCGGCTACCGATTCAAAATCACCGGCCTCCGCAATTCAGCCGCCGACTATAAAGTCACCCTCATCGCCGCCACGGACGGAGGATCCGGCTTCACGGACGCGAATGTCGTCCACTCCAGCGGCACGGACACGCTCAGCTACGGCGAATCCGGCCCGGCCATCGGCGGCGGCATCTACGCGCTTTCCGCGGAATCCCCTATCATCTCCGCTCTCGCCGGTAACAATTCCATCGCCGTCAGCGGCGTCCCCCGCAGCGGCACCCTCCGCTCCACCCTGGCCGGCGTCATCATCGATTACACCCCCACCACGACCAATCCCCCTCTCATCGAGGTCCCGCCCGCCGCTCCTCCCGCGACGCTCTTCACCGGCCAGACCCTGACACTTTCCGTTACGGCCTCCGGGAATTCCCTGTCCTATCAATGGCGCCGCAATGGCAGCAATCTGTCCGGTCAGACCAGCTCCACCTTCACTAAACTCAACGCGACCCCCGCCGATGACGGCAACTATGACGTGGTCGTCTCCGGCATCGGTGCCCCCGCCATCAGCACGGCGCTGCCCATCACCATCTCCCCGCTGACCCAGCCGATCTTCACGGTCCAACCGGTTCCGCAAACATTCTATAGCGGTTATCCGGCCACCTTCTCCTCCACCGCCACCGGCGGGGAACTCAGTTATACTTGGAAAAAGGACAACGTCCTGCTCCCCGGAGAGACCGCCTCCACCCTCAGCCTGGCCACCATCACCACTGCGGACGCCGGCTCCTACACCGTCACCGCCAGCAACGCGGTCGGTAGCACCTCCACCTCGGCCACCCTCACCGTCCTGACACCGGTCCCCGGCTCCTACGAAGCCGTCCAGGCCGCGCAGAAACCGCTGCTCTGGTATCGTTATTCGGAAACCGCCAATCTGGTGACCAACACCAGCACCGTCGCGAATTCCGGCACTTCCGGAGCCGCCGCCACCGGCACCGCGAAACGTTATCTCGCTTTCCAGGAACCCGGAGCCCTGACCGGCGACGCCGCCAACAAATCCGCCGGCATCAAGTCGAACAGCCAGTTCATCGACATCCCCTACACCCCGGACCTCAACACCCCATCCTTCACCGCCGAACTCTGGGTGAAGGCCCCGCCCACCGGAGCCACCGTGCGTTTTGACCCGCTCTGCAACCGCGGCGCGGCCACGGCGGACGGCTTCCTCTTCTTCGGCGGCAATGGCGTCACCAAGTGGCAGTTCCGCGTTTATAACGGCACCACCCGCAGCACGATCAACTCCCTGTCGGACGTCGCCCCCGGCGTCTGGACCCACCTCGTGGGCACCTTCGACAGCGCCACCGGCACGCAACGCTTTTTCGTGAATGGCGTCCAGGAGGGCGAGTTCACCGGCGTGACCTACATCCCCAACGCCGCCATGCCCCTGCGCCTGGCCGCCTTCCCTAACGACAACGGCGACGTCGGCGGCGGCAGCTTCGCCGGCGGCGGATTGGATGAAATCGCCATCTACCCCACCGCCCTTTCCCCCGCGGACGTGACCGCGCACTATCAAAACGGCACCAACGCCTCCCGCGCCACGCCTTACGCGGCCCTGGTCCAATCCAGCACGCCCGCCGGATACTGGAGAATGGACGACCCGGCCGGCCCCATCCCTCCCACCCCTCGCAACAGCGGCACTGCCGGTGCGGGTTGGACCGGCTCCTACGGCGGCGACCTCGTTCCGGTCACCACCGGCCCCGCCGCTCCGGAGGACCCCGGATTCGGCCCGGCCAATCAGGCCGTGGGCACGACCCTGAATGGTTATAACGCCGTTCCTCCTCTCAATATCACCACCAACACGATCACCGTCACCACCTGGGTGAAACGCGCGGAAATCTTCGAAAGCCTCGACGATCTCAGCTGGGCGGCCTGGCTCGGAGCCGGCGGCGGTTTCCACATCGATGGCACGGACGGACGGCCCTACGGCGAACTCCGCTATCATTGGGACGGCTCCCAATGGGGCTGGGGCTCCGGCCTCCAGGTCCCGGCCAATATCTGGACCTTCTGCGCGCTCGTCATCGAACCCACCCGCGCCACCGTTTACATGGGCGACGGCGATACCCTCAGAAAATCCAGCGTCAGCGCCACCCACACACCCCACCTGCTGAACCAGGCCCTGGCCTTCGGCGGCAACCAACTTGGACGCACCTCCCGCAACTACGTGGGCCAACTTGACGAATCCGCCGTTTACGCCCGCGCCCTCAGCGAGATCGAACTCACGTCCCTCTTCATCAACGGCAGCGGCGCTCCATTCTCCATGGAAGTCAAACCCGGCGGCGTGGTGGACGACACCAAACCTACCGGCACTCCCATCCCGGGCCTCACCGGCAGCACCTGGCTGGCCTCCAGCACCGACATCCTATCCAAAACCCGCGACGGCGTGCAGGAGTTCAGCCTGCTCAATGCGGACGCCATCCAGGTCCCGGTCAATGCCGACCTGGATTCGCCCACCGGCACGATCATGTTTTGGATGAAATCGGGTCTGCCCACCGGCACCGGCAGCGACGCCGCCATCATCTACGACCGCCGCACCACCGCGGGCACGGTCATCGGCATCGCCGACAGCGGCTCGATCTATGTCCAATGCAATCCGGGCGGCACGAACGTCTTCACTGACAATTCCTACATCGCCGATGAAGTCTGGCACCACATCGCCATCACCTACAACCAGGACGCCGCAGGCTCGATCGCGATTTACGTCGACGGCGTTGCCGGCACGGAAAACTTCAACGCCAACGCCTGGTCATGGCCCGCCGCCACAGGTGCCCTGGTCGGGGAATCCCGCGATCCTTACTGGAAACGCTTCAACGGTCAGATTGACGAGTTCCGGATTTATAACCAAGTCCTGTCCGGAGCCGAAATCGCCCAGATCGCGTCCAATGACAGCGTCGCCGTCCCCACCGCGCTGAAGCTCCGCTACGCCTTCGGCACGGCCGGATCCGGCCTCACCCTGACATGGCCCTTCGGCATCCTGGAGACCTCCACCATGCAGCCCGGCGACCCATGGACCCCGGTGAGCGGAGCCACTTCCCCGCTCCCCATCCTGCCGTCCAACCCCGCCCGCTTCTACCGCGCGAAGCTCCCATGACCCACCGTTCCTGACAAAAAAGGACATTGCGCCATTTCAGTCAGGAAGGCAGACTCCACCCGCAGGCACCCCGGTGCCTGCGGGTTTTTTTATTCCCACAAAGGACCTCCTCCTCAGCCGCCAGCGCGTCAAAAAGTAAGACCCGCTCCCTCCGGCACGTTCTCTTGCCATCCACAGCACCGCCGGCGCCTCTCCTCAGTGCGCCTCCATCCCTCTGCCCGCAGCCTTCACCTAATTCCCGCATGGGCTCCCTCCCCCACTTTTTCAAGGCGCGCCGCCCCGCCCGCCACGGCATGGCCATGCTCGCCCCCTTGCTCGTGCTAACTGCTATCCAGCCCACACCCGCCGCCCCTCCGGACTACACCGCCCAGATCAAACCCCTCCTCCGCCAACGTTGTTATGCCTGCCACGGTGCCTTGAAACAAAAAGCGGATCTACGCCTGGACACTTGGCAGTCCATCGTCGCCGGAGGAAAAAACGGCCCCGTCCTGACACCCGGAAACCCTGACAAAAGCCCGCTCCTGCAACGCATCGTCTCCACCGACATGGAGGATCGCATGCCGCCCGAACACGAGGGCGAACCCTTCACTCCCGCCCAGGCGGCCCTCATCCGCGACTGGATCGCCAGCCACCCCACCGCCCCGGATCCCGCACAGGATCCACCTGAATCCGACCCCGCCACCCACTGGTCCTTCCGCCCACTCGTCCGTCCCCCCATCCCGCCAGCCGACGCCGCCACCGCCGCCTGGGCGAAAAATCCTATCGATTTTTTCATCGCCCGCCAACACCGGCTCCACGGCCTGACGCCGGTTCCGGAAGCCCCGCGCGAAACCCTCATCCGCCGCCTTTATGTCGACCTCATCGGCCTCCCTCCGGACATCGCCACCCTGACAGAAAACCTCCGCGACCCCTCCCCCGACTGGTATGAAAAAACCGCCGCCCGGCTCCTCCTCGACCCGCGCCACGGCGAGCGTTGGGCCCGGCACTGGATGGACATCTGGCGTTACAGCGACTGGTGGGGCCTCGGCGACCAACTCCGAAACAGCCAAAAACACATGTGGCATTGGCGCGACTGGATCATCTCCTCACTGAACCGGAACACCGCCTACGATGAAATGCTGCGCCAGATGCTCGCCGCCGACGAACTCTACCCGGACGATCCTGACAAACTCCGCGCCACCGGTTTCCTGGCCAGAAATTTCTTCCTCTTCAACCGCAACCCCTGGATGGAGGAAACCGTCGAACACGTCGGCAAAAGCCTGCTCGCCCTGACAGTGAATTGCAGCAAATGCCACGACCACAAATACGATCCCATCCCCCAGACCGACTACTACCGCCTCCGCGCCATCTTCGAGCCCTATCAAGTCCGGCTCGATCTCGTCCCCGGCCAGGCAAATCCCGAGTTGGACGGCATCCCGCGCGTTTTTGACTCCGACCCCGCCCCACCCACGTGGCGTTACATCCGCGGAGAGGAAACCAGGCCTGACAAGTCCACCCCCATCCTTCCCGGCACCCCGGTTTTCCTGACAAAATCACCCGTTCCCATCCAATCGGTCCCGCTTCCCCGGACCGCCGCCCTTCCGGAAAGCCGCACCGGCATTCTGGAAACCCACGTGGACGCCGCCCGGCAAGCACTGGCCGCCGCCTCCGCCGCCGTCACCGTCGCCCGGGAGAAATCCGCCGCCTCCTCACAAATTTCCGCTCCCACCGCCGCAGCCGACGCCGCCACCCTGCGCACCGCCATCCAAGCCCTCGCCGCAGCCGCCGCCGACCTTGAATCCACACGCCTGCGCGCTGACGCAACCCGCGCCGCCTGGGAGAATCCCGCCTCGCTTCCTGACAAAACCAAAGCCGCCGCCCGCGCCACCGCCGCCGCCAGCACCGCCCGTGCCCGCCACGCCCTCACCATGGCGGAAGCCGCCGCCGTAGCGGCGGAACCCGCCAAAAAACCGGATGCCGCCAGAGCCGTGGAAACCGCCCGCGCCGCCCTCGACACCGCGCTGAAAAATGAAGCGGAACCTTCCGCATCCGGCCCCGCCTTCACCCCGCTCCCCGGCGCCCGCTGGACGCCCACCCGCTTCATCACTTCCCTGGCGGACGATCCCACCATCCCATTTCCAAAAACCAGCTCCGGCCGCCGCAGCGCCCTCGCCGCTTGGATCACGGACAGCCAAAATCCCCTGACCGCCCGCGTCGCCGTGAACCACCTCTGGGCCCGCCACTTCGGCACCCCGCTGGTCGCCAGCACCTTCGACTTCGGCCGCAATGGCACCCCGCCCACCCACCCGGATTTGTTGGACTGGCTCGCCGCCGAACTCATCGACAGCCATTGGAATCTCCGCCACATCCACCAACTCATCATCACCTCCGCCACCTACCGGCTCGACTCCGCCACCGCCGGCTCCAACAACCCCGCCGCCGCCGATCCTGACAATCTCTGGATCGCGCACCGCAATCCCCAGCGCCTCGAAGCCGAGGTCATCCGCGACTCCCTCCTGGCCTTGTCAGGAAACCTCGACCCCGCCACCGGAGGCCCGCCCATCCTGCCCGCGGAACAGGAAAAATCCACCCGCCGCAGTCTCTACTTTTATCATTCCAACAATGACCGGAATCTATTCCTGACAACTTTCGACGGTGCCGCCGTGAAGGAATGTTATCGCCGCGACAGCAGCATCGTCCCCCAGCAGGCGCTCGCCCTGACAAACAGTCCGCTCGTCAATTCCAGCGCCGAAAAGATCGCCGCGGCCCTGACAAATTTCTTGCCTGATCCAGCCGACCCGGATGCTTTCGTGAACCGCGCCTTCATCCACCTCCTGGGCACCGCCGCCACGCCGGAAAACCTGACCGCCTGCCGCGAAGCCATGAACGCCTGGCGCTCGGAACCCGCCGCCAACGAGTCCACCGCCCGCACGCTGCTCATCCTGACACTTCTGAATCATAACGACTTTGTCACCCTCCGCTGAACGATCATGCACCCTCACAATTTCAGCCGCCGGACTGTCCTCTCGGACATGGGCCGCGGCCTGTCCGGCATCGCCCTGGCGTCACTCCTGCAGCAAAGCGGCGCCTCCGCCTCCACCGCGCCAACATGGTCGCCGCCGACCGGACAACCTCATTTCAGGCCGAAGGCGAAAAGTGTGATCTGGCTCTTCATGAACGGCGGCGTCAGCCACATGGAAAGCTTCGACCCCAAGCCGATGCTGAACAAATACGCCGGCAAAACCATCGCGGAAACCCCCTTCGCCTCCACCCAGGATCCCAAAAAACTCGCCCTCGAGCGCCTGCTGGTCCCGGATGCCAACGGCAACCAAAGAAACACGCTCTATCCAATGCAGACGGGTTGGAAAAAGCACGGTCAATGCGGCATGGAAATGACGGATTGGTTCCCCTGCATCGGCAAGCAGGCGGACCGCATCGCCCTCATCCGGTCGATGTATACCACCGACAGCAACCACGGCGCCCAGGCCCAGTTCCACACCGGCCGGAATATGTTGGACGGCGAGTTCCCCACCCTCGGCGCCTGGGTCCACTACGGCCTTGGCAGCCTGAATGAAAATCTGCCGCAATTCATCTCCATCGGCACCCGCGAGTATTGGATTAAAAAGGACGGCCTCTACCTCGGTCCCGCCCACGATGCCGTGCCGCTGCGCATCGATCCCGCGAATCCGCTGGACTACGGCACCTCCGCCCGCCCGCTCAGCGCCTCCGCCCGCCGGACCAGCACGGATTTGTTGGAAAAACTCCATACCCAACGCTCCGCGGCCTATCCTGACGATCCGGCGCTCAAAGCCCGCATCGCCTCCTATCAGCTAGCCTGCCGCATGCAGGACTCCCTTCCCGCGGCCATGGATTTTTCAAAAGAGAGCGCCGAAACCAAAACCCTCTACGGCCTGGATCAGCCTCACACCAGGGATTTCGGCACCCAGCTCCTGGCCGCTAGGCGTCTGGTGGAGCGCGGCGTCAGGTTCATCCAGATCCAACACGGCGGCGGCGGCGCCGGGGCCTGGGATGCGCATGGCGCCCTGAAGGCTAACCATTCCTCGCTCGCCCTGGCCGTGGACCAACCGGTCGCCGCGCTCCTGGAGGATCTGGGGCGGCGCGGCATGCTGGAGGAAACCATCGTGGTCTTCGCCACGGAGTTCGGCCGCACGCCCGGCACGCAGGGCGCGGACGGACGGGATCATCACATTTTCGGATTCAGCGTCTGGATGGCCGGCGGGGGATTGAAAGGCGGCATGGTCCACGGAGCCACGGATGAAATCGGCTTCCACGCCGTGGAAAACCGGCACTACGTCACCGATATCCACGCCACCATTCTACAACAACTCGGCCTCGACTCCCGCCTCCTCGAGGTCCCCGGAAGAAAGCGCCTGGAAAGCGATCACGGCAAACCCATCACGGAAATCATCGCCTGACATCCGTCCGCTTTCCACCCGGCCCCTGGCCAGGATTCCACCGCGCACCAGTCACGTGGAAGAGTTCCGGAATCCCGCCGTTTTGTGATCCTAGATGAACGGATTTCCCCAACTGACCGCCTTGGCGCTGCCGCTGTGTTTGCTCCTGCCCACCCCCGCGCCCGCCGCCGGACGTGAGCCCTACAATACGGAAACCTCCCCCACCCTGCCCCTCCCACCGGCGGAAGCGGCGGCAAAATGGAAATTCCCTGACGGATTATCCACCACTGTTTTCGCCTCGGAACCGGAGGTCCGCCAACCCATCGCCCTCGCCGTGGACCGGCGCGGCCGACTCTGGGTCGCCGAATGTTATACCTACTCCGAACACAAAACCGGATGGGCCAACGACCTCCTGGACCGCATCGTGATTCTGGAGGACACGGACGGCGACGGACGCCACGACAAACGCACGGTTTTTTGTGAGGGCCTCAATAAACTCACCAGCATCGAAATCGGTTTCGGAGGCGTCTGGGCGATCACCCTGCCGGAAATGGTTTTCATTCCTGACCAAAATGGGGACGACGTCCCCGACTCCGCGCCGGTCGTGAAACTGGACGGCTTTGAATGGAAAGTGAATCACCACACGGTCGCCAACGGCCTCCGCTGGGGACCGGACGGCTGGCTCTACGGACGCCACGGCATCCAGGCGAACTCCATGGTCGGTGCCCCCGGAAAACCGGAGGCGGAGCGCCTCAAAATGAACGTCGGCATCTGGCGCTATCATCCCCGGCGCGGCACGCTGGAGACGGTCTGCGTGGGCACCACCAATCCCTGGGGCATGGACTGGAATGAATGGGGCGACGCGTTTTTCATCAACACCGTCATCGGCCATCTGTGGCAGGTCATCCCCGGCGCGCACTACCGCCGCATGTATGGCAGCGACCTCAATCCCCACGTCTACGACCTCATCGAGCAACACGCCGACCACGTGCACTGGGCCGCCGGGGAAGCATGGAATGACTGGCAGAAGCTCGGCACCACGGACGCCACCTCCGCCGCCGGGGGCGGTCATGCGCACACCGGCCTGCTCTTTTATTCCGGCACCAACTGGCCCGCGGAATGGCGCGGAAAATTGCTCACTATCAACTTCAACGGCCGCCGCCTCAACGTCGAGGATGTCATCCCGGAAGGCTCGGGTTATGTCGGTAAACGCCTCCCTGACACCGGCTTCTCCGCCGACCCGTGGTTCCGCGGCATCGATCTCGTCGCGGCATCCGATGGCGGCATTTTCATCGCGGATTGGTCGGACACAGGCGAGTGCCACGACGACAGCGGTGTGAACCGGACGTCCGGCCGGATTTATAAAATCAACCATTCCGCCTCCCCAAAAACCAAGGCCGCCGACTTCAACGCCCTATCCCCCGAGGCCCTCGTTCCGTTGCTGGACGCCCCTGACGAATTCACGGCCCGCCACGCCCGCCTCCGGCTCCAGGAACTCGCCGCCGCCGGCCATGACCTCGCCTCCATCCACCCAACCCTGACCAGGGCGATCTCGGAAAAGGAAAACCCTATCCAAAAACTCCGTGCCCTGCGCGCGCTGTTTTCGATCAAGGGAACCAGCCCCGCGATGCTCCGCGGCCTCCTGGCCAATCCGGAACCCCACCTCCGCCAATGGGCCATCCGCTTGCTGACAGACGACCCCGCCGTCCTCGCGGAGGATGCCGACTCCATCGCCGCCCTAACCGCCGCAGCCGCCCGCGAGGCCTCGCCCGCCGTCCGCCTCGAACTCGCCTCCGCTCTCCAGCGCCTCCCAGTTTCCGCCATCCCCGCCATCGCCCCGCCCCTGCTGGGGCACCCGGAGGACGCCGCCGACCACAACCTGCCCCAGATGTTATGGTATGGCATCGAAAGCCTCGGCGGGCACAATCCCCCCGCCCTCGCCGCCCTGGCAAAGTCCACCACCATTCCCCTCATCCACCGCTCCATCGCCCGCCGTCTCATTGAAAACAAAAATGCCGCGCCCGCCCTGGAAACCCTGCTGACTCAAAGTTCCACCGCCGCTCCCGTGGTCCAAAACGAGGTCTTGAAAGGCATGTCCCTCGCCCTGGCAGGACAAAGGCACGTCCCGCCTCCCGCAGGCTGGTCCTCCGTCTCCGCGATATTCTCCAACAGCCCGGATGCCGCCGTCCGCGACCAGGCCCGCGCGCTGAACGCGGTCTTCGCCGACCCCGCCGCCCTGCTCGCCTTGGGCAAAACCGTAAAGAATTCCGAAGCTGCGTTGGAGGTTCGCCGCACCGCCCTGCGGGCCCTCATCGATGCCCGCGCCGATGGTCTGAAGGAAATCTGCCTCGCGACCCTCACAGAACCCGGCCTCATCACCACCGCCGCCGGTGGATTGATTTTGGAGGAAAATCCCGCCCTGGCCGATCTCATCCTGACAAACTATCCGGCGGTGCCGGTCCCCGACCGCCCGGGCCTGCTCAGCACCCTGGTCGCCCGTCCCTCCTGGGCTGCGCGGGTGCTCCAGGCCGTCGCGGAAAATCGCCTGCCCGCCACGGAACTCACGGCTTTTCACGCCCGCCAAATCCGCGGCCACCAGGATGCCGCACTCACGGCGATGGTGGGCAAAGTCTGGGGCGAAGTCCGCGATTCCCCCGCCGCCAAACTCGCCGCCATCGCCAAAGTCAAAGCCAACCTAACACCCGCAGTCCTCGCCGCCGCGGACCGGGAGAAGGGGCGCATTCTTTTCAAAAATCTGTGCGCCACCTGCCATGTCCTGAACGGTGAAGGCGGCCGCATCGGACCGGAACTCACCGGCAGCAACCGCGACAACCTGGACTACCTGCTCCAAAATATCGGAGACCCCAACAGTGTCGTCGCCAAGGACTATCAAGTCACCACTCTGACCATGAACGACGCCCGCGTCCTGACCGGTTTCATCCGCTCCCGCAACGAAAAAACCCTGACATTGCAGACGCTCTCGGAAGTGGTGACTCTCCCCCTGGGTGACATCGCCAAAACCGAAACCGCCGCCATTTCCCTCATGCCGGACGGCCTGCTGGAAGCCCTCGACGAAACCTCCTCCCGCGACCTGTTTGGTTATCTGATGGCCAAATAACCGCCCCGCTCCGCCCCATGCCTTCCCCCAACACAGCACCCGTCCCTTAATTCCTTTTCGTCCTTTTCGTCCTTTTTGTCCCTTTCGTCCTTCAAACCACCAACGGCCTGGCACCCCGCGTTCACCCGCAGGGCACCATGCCGTTTCTCTCCAACATAACTTTTCCCGGGATCAGCTTTCCGCCAGGAAAGGATAGTCCGTATAGCCCACCGGACCTTGACCATAGAACGTCTGGGGCTGCGGTTCATTGAGCGGAGCGTCCTCGCGGAACCGGCGCGGGAGGTCCGGATTGGCGATGAATTGCTGGCCCCAAGCCACGGCATCGGCCTCGCCGGCGAGGATCGCGGCTTCGGCGGATTCCTTGGTGAATTGTTCGTTGGCGATAAAGACGCCACCGAATTCATGCTTCAACCGAGGTCCCAGAGCCGCCGCTTTGTGGTGCTCACGGGCACAGAGAAAAGCCAGACCGCGGCGGCCGGTTTCGCGCGCGACATAACCAAAAGTCGCGGCCAGATCGGAGTCACCCATGTCGTGCGCATCCGCGCGCGGAGCCAGATGCAGCGCCACCCGGTCCGCGCCCCAGACACCGATGGCGGCATCCACGGCTTCCAGCATCAGGCGGGCGCGGTTTTCGATGGAACCGCCATATTCGTCGGTGCGTTTGTTGGTGGAGTCCTGGAGAAATTGGTCCAACAGATAACCATTCGCGCCATGAAGCTCCACGCCATCGAAGCCGGCCTTCTGCGCGTTTTCCGCACCGAGTTTATAGGCGGCGATGATGCCCGGAATTTCCGAAAGATCCAAAGCCCGCGGCATTTCATAATCCTTCAGCGGACGGACCAGACTGACATGTCCCTTGGCGGCGATGGCGCTGGGTGCGACCGGCTGCGCGCCATTCAGATAGGATGAATCCGAGATCCGGCCCACGTGCCAAAGCTGCAGCAGGATGGTGCCGCCCTCCTCATGCACGGCGCTGGTCACTTTTTTCCAACCCTCCACCTGCTCCGCGGACCAAATGCCGGGAGTGTCAGGATAACCAACCCCCATGGCATCCACGGAAGTCGCCTCGCTCAGGATCAGGCCGGCTCCGGCGCGTTGACGGTAATACTCAGCCATCAGGTCGTTGGGCACACGGCCCGCACTGCTGCGGCATCGGGTCAGCGGCGCCATGACGATGCGATTGCGCAGGCTGAAAGCGCCGGCCTTGAGAGGTGTCAGGAGAATGGAGGATGTGGACATGGGTGGTGGTTTGAACAATGTTATGGTTGAGCCGGGATGCGGCGGGTGGATTTGTCAGGACAGGATTGGAACCCGACGGATTTTTCAGGAGGCGAGATCGTTTTCGAGCACGATGCGGTAACGCGCCTTGCCGGACCGGAGGTGTTCCAGGGCATCGTTCACGCGGCTCAGCGGGAAGGTTTCGGTGACGGGGGCGATGGAATGGCGGGCGCAGAATTCCAGCATGGTGTCCACCGTGGCGGGGCTTCCAATGGGCGAACCCGAGATGGATTTTTGCCCGCTGATGAGCGGAAAAGCCGCGACATCCAGCGGTTCCAAAACAGCGCCCACGGTGTGGAACCGGCCCTTGGGTTTCAGGGCCGCGATGTAACTGTTCCAGTCGAGCGCGACGTTGGTGGTGTTGAGAATGAAATCGAAAGTGCCGGCGGCCTTTTTCAATTCGTCGCTATTGCGCGAATTCAGGGTTTGGTGAGCGCCGAGTTCCAGGGCCTCCGTGCGTTTGGCATCGCTGCTGGTGAAGGCCGTCACATCGCAGCCCCAGGCGCGCAGGAATTTCAACGCCAAGTGTCCAAGTCCGCCGATGCCGATGACTCCGACGCGGTCGGTGGGTTGGACGCCGCATTGGATGATAGGATTGAAAACCGTGATGCCTCCGCAGAAAAGCGGACCGGCGCTCGCGGCGTCCAAGGCCTCGGGAATGGGGGCCGCCCAGAGCCAATGCGCCCGCACATGACTGGCAAATCCGCCGTGCCGTCCAACGATGGTTCCTTCCCCTGCCGCGCAGAGATTCTGATTGCCTGACAAACACGGGGCGCAGGATCCGCAGCTGCCGGAGTTCCAGCCCAGCCCGACGCGGTCACCGATTTTCAACCTTTTCACATGGGACCCGGCGGCGACCACGCGGCCCACGACTTCGTGTCCGGCTACCAGCGGATAAGTGGACATGCCCCAGTCATTGTCCAACATCGAAAGGTCGCTGTGGCAAATCCCGCAGGTTTCGACGGCGATTTCCACCTGCTCATCCCCTAACGGACCGGGGGTGTATTCAAAGGCCTCCAGGGGCTTTTTGGAAGAGGTGGCGGCGAAAGCGTGAATGGTGCGGCTCATGGTGTGCGGTGGGATGGGTGATGGTTGTGGCGTTGAATAGACCAGTCGACTGGAAGAATTCGGAAAACGAGATTAGCGAAAAATGGAGACGGTCAAGAGGCTTCGGGACTCAACCATTGGCGGATAAAATCCACCGCCGAGCGCAGAGGTTGGCTGCTGCGTTCCACGGCGGCGCGCTGCATCGCTCCGGTCCAAAGGTCCTGCACCATCGCGGCGGCCGCGCCGGCACTGGGCACGCGCCGGATGCTTCCCGCGTCCATGCCTTCCTGGATGAGACGGGTCATGATTTCCAGCCATTGCCTCGTTCCGTCGGAAAGCACCTGCCTCAT
>JAQGPD010000457.1 GCA_028293305.1 Verrucomicrobiales bacterium
TCGCTTTTGTTCCTGTGGCAGTTGCCCCACTTCCTCGCCATCAATTGGATGTATCGTGAGGAATATATCCGTGGCGGGTTTGTGATGTGGAGCAATGAGGACCCGACCGGCAAGAAAACCGCCCGTCGCGCCGTGGGTTGGACGTTGCCCATGTTCGGCCTTTGCGTCTGGCCGGTATGGTCGGGATTCGCGGCGGCCTGGTTTGTTATTCCGTCCGCCGCAGCCACTCTTTATTTGTTATACCTTGGAGTCGTGTTTTTGAAAACCTGTGAGCGCTCCGATGCACGGAAACTGTTTTTCGCCACCCTGCTGTATTTGGTGGTGATGCTGACGGCCCTGCTTTCGGCGGCGCGCTGAGGTCACTGAAAATGGACCGCCCCACGACTTCCCTCCTCCCCCAACATCCCCATTTTTCGTTTCCATGAGCACCCCTCCCAACACCGCCCCCTTGCCGGACCGGCCTGCATCCAAGGGTATCACGGTCATTATGCTGATGATCATCATCGCTCTGGGGATGGTGGTGTCCTACAATTGGCTTCTGAGCATTCAGCGTCAGGAAAAAGACAAACGGCTCCCAATGCAGGGCCGGGTGGAGACGGATCCGCTGCCGGTCTGGCTGGATCAGAACGGGAAAGAGCGGCACTTGGAGCAGTTGAAGGGGAAAGTTTTTGTGGTGTCCTACCTTTACACCACCTGTCCGCGCGGATGCGCCGGAGTGGCCGACGAGTTGGCCAAATTGCAGGCGGAGTTTGGAAAAGACCCCAACTTCGCCATCCTTTCCGTCAGCCTTGATGCCGAGCATGACCGCCCTGAGGTCTTGAAGGCGTGGCTGGACCAAAAGGGCTTCGGCGGTGACAATTGGTGGTTCCTGACCAGCGCGGACGGGCAGGGCGATGGCATACGCGACTGGATGAAAAAGACCTTCCGGATTTTCTCCAAAAAACGCACGGATGCCGAACTGGCGGCCAATCCCGCCGACAAATATGATCATCAGCTGGTGCTGGCCCTGGTGGATGGCGTGGGCAATATCCGCACCCCCACCGAGGAGAATCTGGTGTATTGGCCTTTCCATGAAGCCTTTGACTACGGCTGGTATCCGCGTCCCATCCGCGAGGACATCATCAAGCTCCTGGCCGAGTCCCGCGCGAATCCATCCTGACACTATCACTCCTTCCGCCGACCTCCCCACATGGCATCTCTTCCCTCCGCCGCCGCCGCGTCCTCCGACAACCTTGCTCCCCTTAGCCCCCAGGCCGAGTCCAAACTGCGCAAACTGGTTTGGGTCGTCACCGGTCTGGTTTTGGTGCTGGTGGGCATGATGCGGAATCCCAAGTTCCATATCGCCTTGCCCGAGGGAGTGGGCCTCGACTTTTTGCCAGGGTTTTATTCCTTTTTGAATGTGCTGGTGGCCATTTGTCTGGTCCTGGCGGTTTCAGCCGTGAAAAAGGGAGACATAGTGAAACACCGGCGGTTCATCAATGCCGCCATGGTTTTGTCAGGATTGTTCCTGCTGAGTTATGTGGCCTATCATTTCACCACCGCCGAAACCAAATTCGCGGGCACCGGCTGGGTGCGGCCCGTTTACTTCTTCCTGTTGATCAGCCATGTCGTCCTCGCCGCCGTCAGCCTGCCCTTTATTCTTCTCGCCTATCTGGCCGGGAAAGCCGACCGGCGCCCGGCGCACCGACGCCTCGTGAAAGTGGTTTTTCCCATGTGGTTGTATGTCTCCATCACCGGACCGGTGGTCTACGTGATGCTGCATGTGATGAATTTCCGCTGAAACCCGCCGAGCCGGGCCATTCCCGGTTGCAACTCCGACGCCCCACCGCTCCTTTCCTCCATCAAAACCGACATGAAAAAGCCTCTCGCTCTTGCCTCCCTGGTGATCGCCCTCGTCACCACGCTCAGCTGTGAACAGCAATCCTACGATCAGACGAAAATGTTCAATCAAAACCGCCATGCGCACGGTGCGGAACATGGTGCTGCCCCTGAAGCGGGCGCTCATGGTGCCGCTCCTTCGGACGCCCACGGCGTGAAAACAGACGCACATGCCCCCGCTGCCGCTCATTAGAGCTTGCGGTTTCCGTCGTTTTCCGGCGTATTGAATCCTCCCCCGCCATGAAGCTTACCCAATTCGCCCTCGCCGCCATTCTCGTCCTCCTGGCTGTCGCCGGTTATCTCACTATCAAGAGTGACATGGACAGCCGTCAGGAAGCCACCACGGCCCTGATGCAGCAGATGGCGTCCAAACTGGAAGACCTTTCCAAAAAGCAGGACCAGCCCGCGCCCCTCGCCGCCCCGCCTCCCGCCACCCCCGTGGCTCCGGCCATGGCACCGGCCCCCGTGGCCGCAGCTCCCAAACCTCCCGTGGACCCCGCCGCCGCCGCCGCTCTGGCAGCCGCCGCCGCACTCCCTCCGGATGCTCCCCTGGCTCCCGAAAATGATCCCCGCATGTTGGAGGATGAACGGAAAATCCTGAATCTCGGCGCGAATGACCGCATCGCCGGCGACTCCCTGACCCCGCCCTCCGGGGCCGAAGTCCAGGGCCTGACCAAAATCCAGCAGCGCATCGTCAGCCTCCCGGCCATCGCCCGCGTGAAGGAGTTCAATGTGCAGTCCGGCATCGTGGTCCTCGACCGCGGCACCAACGCCGGCATGAAATCAGGGGATGCTTTTGTCCTCCGCCGGAAATCCGCCGTCATTGGAAAGCTTCGCGTCAGCGACACCATCACCTCCGCTGAAAGCGCCGCGGATGTGGTGCCGGGCTCCATGCCCGTCGGCATGCTGCCCGCAGTCGGGGATGACGTCATCCAATTCGAACCCTGATCCACGGAGAATCCTCCCTGCAGATGAAAGTTCCGGACCTGGTCCGTATTGAACGCGAGGAAGCCTGGGTGGGCGATGCCGTGCTGGGCTTGTTCGCGCGGCAATACATCCTGACGCAAACGGGCGCGATGGGGCAGGAGGAATTCGCGGCCATGACCTCCAACGCCTTCCTCAGCGCGTTCGGCCCACCGACCCGCGTCGAAAGTTGGATAGGCAAAGTCTATCAAAAAGACGGGTTGGCCGCCGCTTTTTCCTATATCGAAAAGGAATTCCTTCCTTTGTATCTAAAACAAAAGCGCAACAGGCGCTGATCCACCCGGGCTGGATTCCGCTAACCGAAAGCACGGCAGGCAGGACAGGACGGGCAGGACCGGGCAGGACAGGGCAGGACAGGGCAGGATGGGGCGGGACAAAGCCGAACACCCAAAGCCCGCAGCCGGACGACTTCCACCCGCCTGACAAGCCGGGGGCAGGCTTCAGCCACCCATGACCGTGACCAGGACTTCCCGGCGATGCGGCGCGCGGCGGTGTTCGAACAAATACAGTCCCTGCCAGGTGCCCAGAAGCATATGCCCGCCGGAGACAGGAATGGATTCGGAGGTTCGCGTCAGAGCCATGCGGATGTGGCTCGGCATATCGTCCGGTCCTTCGCAGGTGTGTTGGAACCATGGAGTGTCCTCCGGCACCAGGCGGTCGAAAAATTCATGCAGATCCCGGCGGGCGGAGGGGTCGGCGTTTTCCATGATGACCAGGCTGCAACTGGTGTGACGGATGAAAACGGTGACCACCCCTTCGGAAATGCCGCTGGATTTCAGGATGGCCCGCACCTGCGCCGTGATTTCGACGGTGCCTTTGCCTCGGGTTTCGAGTTGGATGGTTTGGTGGCGGACTTGGAATGGATTCACCTTGGAAACTGGGGTCCCAACCAGTCACGCGCAAGCCGGCAAGGGGGTCGGCTTCGGGTGGTAGGCGGGGGCGGCCGAAGTCGGTTTTGGCGAGGACCGGGCGGGGGATCGTCTCTTGAATCCTGGCCCGCAACAATGGGTTGGATCCGGCCATTCGCCAAACGTGTTATGGATTGCAGCCTGGGGATGCCGACCCGTCGGCCTGCCCATGTCCCCGGCCTCAGAGGAGAAACCTGAAGGGATTCGGGAAAGTCCCCGCCATTCTGGGCGCTTTTTTCCCAACCGCCTCGCAAAAGCGTAAAGCGGATACCAATACTCGCTGTAAATATCCGCCAGCGCCCGCTGCTGATCCCCGCCGTGCCCGCTCCGCAGGCCTCAACCACCCGGGTTCACCTGGTGGCGGGGAAGTGGGAAGTTAGGTTGGCGGCCATGGGGGAACCAGATAAAAATGTTAAGATCCGATCCGATCCGATCCGATCTGAACCGGAGTGACTATATTTATCTTTAGCGGACCACTTGTGGCGATCAGCCATTGGCCGCTTGTTTGCTTGTTTGAAAGCGACCGCGCCCAGTTCGGTGACATTGAGGATTGAGGATTCAGTATGGAAGATAGTAAATTGAGGTTCGCCCCGAAGTCCGGTCGGCACGGTATCGGATTCCCAGCAGCGGCGAACGGTCGGCGTCGGTTTTGGCGAAAACCGGGCGCGGACGGGGCGCGGACGGGGCGAAAACCGGGCGCGGACGGGGCGAAAACCGGGCGCGGACGGGGCGCGGAACGGGCAGGGGCCGGAAATTTTCCGACTTTTATATAGGCTAAAAAACGCAGCATGCCGCAAACATT
>JAQGPD010000544.1 GCA_028293305.1 Verrucomicrobiales bacterium
CACCTGTTTGCGGATGGCGTCCAAATTGGAGAGATCCTCGGAGAAGCAATCCTTCATGCCTGACAGGGACTCGATGCGCGGCTGGAGTTCCTGCATGATGGAGGTGCGGTCCTCCTTTTTGGCCCAACCAGGAAAGGCGGGGCCTTCGAGGTTGCGGGCCAGACGGATGCGGCTTGTCAGGACGATGTCGCGGCAGGGGCCGTCGTGCTCCATCCATTCGGGGGGACGGCGGAGGAGGGTGGTGAACTTCATCATGGGGAAATTTGGAAATTGGGAAATTTGGAAATTTGGAAATTAGGAAATTAGGAAATTAGGAAATCTGGAAACCTGAAACCTGAAACCTTGTTTTTGCTAGACCTCCACGCGGTTGCGGAGGGTTTTTTCCAGGGTGGAGATTTCGGCTTTGAGGCGGGCGGCGTCCTCGTAGGCTTCGTTGGCGACGGCGGCGTCGAGGGCGGCGCGGAGTTGGGCGAGTTTATCCTCTTCGACTTGAAGGCGGTTGATGCGGGCGGGGACTTTGCCGATGTGGCGGGTGCCTTTATGCATGGCTTTGAGGAGGCCTTCCATGCCCTCGCCGAAGATGGAATAACAGGAGGCGCAGCCGAGGCGTCCGGTTTTGCGGAAGGTGCTTTGGGTCATGCCGCAGGCGGAGCAGGATTTTTCCTTGGGCTGGGTTTCAACGCGGGCTCCCTGGCCGAAACCGAGGAGCATGTCCGCGAGTTGGAAGCCCGTGGGGTCGGTGACGCCTTTCTCCTTGGCGCAGCTTTCGCACAGATTGATCTTCTGCATATCCCCTTTCACGATTTGTGTGAGGAAAACAGTGGCGGGTTTGGCGTCGCAGACGTCGCATTTCATGGGCACTTGGGAGAAGGGGAAAAATAAAGACTCCCGCTAAGATACGACGGTGCGGCGGAGGGGAAAGAAGGATTTTGAGGTCCCTCGGGTGGGGCTTCCGGGGTAAAGCACGGGGGCGGCGTTTTTTTTGACGGACCGGAAAGCAGTGGGGGCGGCGGTTGAAATATGTCGGGGGATGGGCGTGGATGAAGGATGAGCAAGTTTTTCAATGAGAGCGCGGAGCCCGCGATCGGGATCATCGGAGGCAGTGGATTGTATGATATCGAAGGGGTGGAGGAGCGGGAGGAAATCGCGATGGACACGCCATTCGGGGCACCGTCGGATGTGATATTGGGCGGCCGGCTGGCGGGGCGGCGGGTGTTTTTTCTGCCGCGTCATGGCCGCGGGCATCGGATCCTGCCTTCGGAATTGAACCACCGTGCGAATCTTTGGGCGTTGCGCGCGTTGGGGGTGCGTTGGGTGATTTGCGTGACGGCGGTGGGGAGTTTGAAGGAGGAGTATGCGCCTCGGGATATTGTGTTGCCTGACCAATATTTCGACCGCACGAGCCGGCGGGAGTTTCATACCTTTTTTGGTCAGGGGATTGTGGCCCATGTGGGGTTCAGTGATCCGGTGAGTGAAGGGCTGCGGGGATTGCTGCGCGGGGTTTGTGAGGAGCAGGGGAGAACGGTGCATGACCGTGGGACTTATGTGAATATGGACGGTCC
Source organism: Verrucomicrobiales bacterium (assembly GCA_028293305.1). GTDB lineage: Bacteria > Verrucomicrobiota > Verrucomicrobiia > Verrucomicrobiales > V1-33 > CAIZWU01. Next base: position 1,563 of record JAQGPD010000544.1, read on the forward strand.
GGCTTTTTCCACGCGGGCGGAGAGTCTGGCGAACCGGCAGCTGCGCTTCGATGTGATAGGGATGACCAATCTTCCGGAGGCGAAACTTGCCAGGGAAGCCGAGATGGCTTTGGCGACTTTGGCGATGATAACGGATTATGATTGTTGGAAAGTGGAGGAGGAGCCGGTGAACGCGCAGACGGTGATCGGGCATTTGAATGCGAATGCTGCCGCCGCCAAAGCCATCCTGGCGGAGGTCGTGGGGCGCATACCGAAAGTGCCGGACTGGCCGGAGCATCGGGCGCTGGACATGGCCCTGGTGACTGACAAATCCTTGTGGCCGGCGGAAACCGTGGAGCGTTTGCGGCCCATCCTGGGACGATTCCTCTGATGCCAAGTCCGGCTGTGTGACAAAAACGTCACTTTGCTTCCGTGGTGGAAGCCGCCGGACCAGCCCACCGCTGACAATCCCATCATGGAACCCAAAGTCCTCATCTCCGCCGACCGCAGCGCCTTTCCCGTGCGTGACCACCGACCCGTGCTGGTGGACGGCGGGCCTTTCCGGAGCAAGGAAGTCAGCTGGCTGGCTTTCAATTCCCGGGTGCTTCAGGAAGCTGGCAATGAGACCGTGCCGCTGCTCGAACGGTTGAAATTCCTGGGTATATATTCCTCGAATCTGGACGAGTTTTTCCGTGTCAGGATCGCGACGCTGCGGCGGCTGGTTTTTCTGGGAAAGGACTATCGGAAGCTGCAGCTGCCGGATCCGAAAACCACGCTGAAGGAAGCGTTGGCGGTGATTAAACGAGACGCCGGAATTTTCGATAAGACGTATGATGAGGTCTTCGAGGGCTTGGCGGGCGAGGGCATCCGGCTGATCAATGACACGGAGGTGCCTAAAGCGCTCAAGCCGTGGCTGACGGATTATTTTTATGCCGAGGTCCGGCCGCGGATCATGCCGATTGTGATCCGGAGTTACAGTGAGCTGGGGGCGCTGCGGGACCAGCCGATGTATCTGGCGGTGGAAATGGGACGCGCTGGACGCAAGACGCGTTTGGCGCACGCCCTGATTGAAATCCCGTCGTCGGAGTTGCCCCGTTTTGTGACCTTGCCGGAGCATAAGGGGAAGCGCCTCGTGATGTATCTGGACGACATCATCCGCTTTGGCCTGCCAAGTATTTTCACCGGCCTGCCGTATGATAAATTCGAGGCCTATGCCATCAAGTTCACGCGCGATGCGGAGATGGGTTTCGAGGAGGACGTGACCGAAAGTCTTTATGACAAAATCGCGGAGGGATTGCGCAGCCGGCAGACCGGGCAGGCCGTGCGCATGAATTACGACTCGCGGATTCCGCCGTCGTTTTTGAAACTCCTGACGGATAAACTGAAGCTGGGGAGCGATGACACGCTGATGGCGGGATTCCGTTATCACAACCGGCGGGACCTTGTGAAATTTCCCGCTCCGGGGAATCTCGGCTATCCGGCGGAGGCTCCGCTGCCGCATCCCAGGCTGAGTGGAAAACGCGAATCCATCTTCCGGGTTTTGCAGGACCGGGACTTGTTATTGCATCTTCCCTGGCATTCGTTCAGCCACTTCCTGGACTTCCTGCGGGAGGCCAGTCTGGATCCTTTGGTGCAAAGCATCCACCTGACGCAATACCGTCTGGCGCGGCAGTCCTGTGTGGCCCGGGCGCTGATGAATGCGGCGCAGAACGGCAAGGATGTGACGGTGCTGATCGAGCCTCAGGCGCGGTTCGACGAGAAAAACAATATCGAATGGGCTAACCGTTATCAGGAGGCCGGGGTCAAAGTCATCCTTGGCGTGCCGGGGCTGAAAGTGCATGCCAAAATGTGTCTGGTGGTGCGTCATGAAAGCGGGGCGGACCGGTGTTACAGCGCCATCGGCACGGGAAATTTCAATGAGGACACCAGCCGTTTTTACACGGACCACATGCTGCTGACGGCGCATCCGGGGCTGGGGTTGGATATATTGGAGGCGTTCCGGTTTTTCCAATCCAACTGGCAGCCTCCGCGTCTGAGTCACCTGGTGGCCGCGCCTTTCAGCCTGCGGGCGGGCGTGAAATATTGGATTCAAAATGAGATCGACCACGTGAAGCACGGGCGGGAGGCCGGCATTTCCATCAAGCTGAACAACCTCGCGGATCCGGAGATCACGCGTTTGTTATATGAAGCGAGCCAGGCGGGCGTCGAGGTGAAGTTGATCGTCCGGAGCATGTTCTCCGTGGTCACCGGCGATCCGGTCAGCAAGAATATAAAGGCCATTGGAATCGTGGACCGT
>JAQGPD010000603.1 GCA_028293305.1 Verrucomicrobiales bacterium
CTCGGGCGCACGCTCTTCGGCGCGGCTCCCACGCTGCGCGAACAATTTCGCGAATGGCCGCGGCTGTTTGCGAAACGCGCGGGGCTTTCCCTGTTATGGGGCCGGTTTTCGGGAGTGCGCAGCTTCACCATGCCGGTGGTGATTTTGGAGGGATTGTCAGGAAAAAGCTATCGTGAACGCACGGCGGTTCTCAAGCAGCACGGCGGCAGCTCCGCGTTCGGACTAACCTCACTTTTCGGGGTGCTGGAGATGGCGGTGATCATGGGATGCTGGTGGGGCATCCGGGCGCATCTTCCGGCGGAATATTCCGAGTGGCTCCTGCATCCGAATCTGTATTTCAACTCCGGCCTGATGCCGCCGGTCGGTTTGTTATGGAGTCTGGCGGCCTGTGTTCTGGTGGAGATGGCGGTGCTGGGTCCTTTTTACGCGGCGGGTGGTTTTGGCCTGTATATCAATAGCCGGACGCATCTGGAAGGTTGGGACGTGGACCTGACTTTCCGGCAGATGGGCGCGCGGCTGCGGAAGATTTCCGCCGCAGCGGGAGCCGGCAGGACGGGCGCGGGCTCGCTGCTGTCGGTGTTATTGCTGGGCTGCGGATTCGTCCTGCTCCCGGCCCTTCCTGTGAGGGCGGCTGACAAGTCGGACGCAGCGAGGCAGATCCAGGAAGTGGTGGCGCGGCCGGAATTCAAGGAACACATCGAAAAGAAAAAGGAATGGGAATGGGACCGCTCCACGCCGGCTCCGGCGAAGCCCGAGGGAGAGGGCTGGGACTGGGGATGGTTGAAAAAAGTGGGCGATGCGGTGACCCGGTTTTTTTCCGGAAGCTGGAAGGAAGTGCTGCCGCGGCTGCTGGGTGCGCTGGCCATCGCGGCGGCCCTGACATGGCTGGGATGGTGGCTTTTCTCCAAATACAAGGCCCGCGCGCCACGAATGGAAAAACTTGCCAGGGACGCGGGGCCGAGGCTTGTCATGGGGCTGGAGGTGACGCCGGAATCCCTGCCTCCGGACGTGGCGGCGGCGGCCTGGAAAACCTGGCAGGATGGCGATGCCGCCGGCGCTGTCCGGTTGTTATACCGCGGAGCCCTCGCCTGGCTCATGGAGCAGGGAACCGTGCCCATCCGCGCGGGTGACACGGAGGGGGATTGCCTCGCCCATGCGGGGGCGCTCCCGGATCCTGGCAGGAGGGATTATTTCCACGACCTGACCGGCACCTGGCTGGCCGCGGCCTACGGCAATGTGCCGCCGGAATCCGCCACCATGCGCGCCCTCTGCGACCGCTGGCCGTTTGCCCTGACGCATCCCGACAGCAACATCGCCCGCCCTTTCCCCCGAGGGCCGGGCCGTGGCGCGGGACTGATTTGTTTGTTATTGTTGTCAGGATTTTTCCTGACAGGATGTTCCGGGAAGTTTGTTGAGAGGGAAAAGGAAATCGGACATTTGGGCGAAGCGAGGCGGGACCCTTGGCTGGCGGCGACGGAGTTTTTGCGAATGAACCAGCTCCGCGTGATCCCGCAACGCGGGGTGCTGGATCTGCCGGATCCGGATGCCGTGCTGGTGGTGCCCGCGGAATCCATCCACTCGGCGGCGATCGCGAAACATGTGATGAATTGGACGGAACGCGGCGGTCATCTGGTTTATATTGTCCAGGGCGGAGGCGCTTTTCAGAATGATTGGAGCGGCGGGGAGATTCCCATCCTGACAAAACAAAGCCGCGCCGCGGAGGCGCAGCCTTTGCTGGAATTATTGGGCATCCCGCTGGTGTCGGACACCTCGGGCGTCAGCACTTCCACCGAGGTCATGATCAATGACACGGAATACAAAGTGTCCATGAACGAGCACCGGCGGCTGGACCTGACCAATGCCACGCTGGAGCCCGACTTTTTCTCCGGGGCAAAATCCACCGCCTCCATCGCGGGGATGGAAAGTGGTTACGGGCGGATCACCGTGCTGGCGGATGGACGGCCTTTCCGGAACCGGTGGATCGATGACGACGACAACGCCGCTTTTCTGCTGGCCCTGACAGAACTCCCCGGCGACTCCTATCACATTTCATTTGTCAAAGGCGACCGGACCGGTTTGTGGGAAATGCTCATGGAACATGCGTGGACAGTGATGGTGGCGGCCGGGGTGCTGCTGGCGGTTTGGTTATGGAGCGTGCTGCCACGGATCGGGCCGGTGCGTCCGGTGTCGCGGAGCGCCCAACGGCAATTCGCCACGCACCTTGACGAATCCGGGGCCTATCTCTGGCGGCAGCGCCTGACGGAAGCCTTGCTGGAATTCCCCCGGAAAGCGGTGATCACCGCCGCCCGCCATCATGCCATGCGGGACGGGGAACGCGGATTTGTCAGCGATCTGGCCAGGCGCACCGGCCTTCCCGCCGACCGCGTGCAGGATGCGCTCCACGGCGGAAACCAACACGATGCCCGCCACTTCATCCGCCAGGCCGCCGACCTGCAAACCCTCCTGTCCCGCCTGCGCTCGCTGCCACCCTCCTCCTTCCTTTCCTGACATCGATCCGCCCTTTTCCTGCCTGTTGG
>JAQGPD010000002.1 GCA_028293305.1 Verrucomicrobiales bacterium
CAAGACATCCGAATAACAAAGCCTTGGTCCCGCCGCTCATGCCGGGCTTGGGCGAGACCACCGGCGGATAAAGTGCAGGCGCAGGCGCAGGCGCGGGAGCCGGGGCGGGGGCGGGAATTTGCGGATAGGAGGATGGCACCACCGTGGATTGATAACCGGAAGGCACCGGCGGCAATTCCGGGGGACCGCCCGCGGCGGGCGCGGGAGGGAAAGGAGCTGGGGGAACGGCCGGAATGTGCGGTGGCTGATCGTCCGGGGGAATGGGTGGAGGCGTGCTCATGCGTTTCATTCTCGACGACCGTCCGCCGCCAGGCAAGAATACGTTTTCCACTTCCGTATCCTCCCCGCCTGTCCGGCCGCGCGAAACCGCCTTCCCCACCCTAACCGGACTTTCCACCCCCCTGCCGCCATGCTTCCTCACATTTCCTCCAAAAACGCCGGCCTCCGCCCTATCGCCGCCCTGACTGCTTTTCTTCCCTTCGCCGCCCTTGCCGCGCCGACTGCCGCGGACGTCGTCGTTTATGGCGGCACCAGCGGCGGCATCACCGCGGCCATCCAGGCGAAACGCATGGGCTGCAGCGTCATCCTCATTTCCCCCGGCACTCACCTCGGCGGGCTGACCACCGGCGGCCTGGGAGCCACGGATATTGGAAACAAGGGTGCGATCGGCGGCATGTCGCGCGAGTTTTACCGCCGGCTGAAAACACACTATCAAAAGCCCTCCGCCTGGAGGCATGCTCCCCAGCCGAAGGACAATGGCGAGGACACGCAATGGACCTTCGAGCCCCATGTGGCCTCCGCGGTTTTCCGGGAAATGCTGGCGGAGGCGCAGGTGCGGCCGATCACCGGCGAGCGGCTGGATCTGAAAAACGGCGTGGTGAAAAATGGCGCGGAAATAACAGAAATCCGCATGGAAAGCGGCGCGACCTTCACCGCATCCGTTTTTATCGACGCCACCTATGAAGGCGATCTCATGGCCAAAGCGGGAGTGTCCTATCATGTCGGACGCGAGGCGAATTCCGTTTACGGCGAAACCCTGAATGGCGTCCAAACCGCCCGCGCGACCAAACATCAATTCGTCCGCGACGTCGATCCTTACAAGATTCCCGGCGACCCCCAAAGCGGTGTCCTGCCCGGCATCCAGACGGACCCCGCCGGCCCGGACGGCAGCGGCGACCGCCGGGTGCAGGCCTACAATTTCCGGCTCGCCACCACCGATGTCGCCGCCAACCGACTGTCCTGGCCCAAGCCCGCGCATTACGATCCCCTGCGCTACGAGCTCCTGCTGCGGAACTTCGAGGCCGGCGATGACCGGGTGCCATGGAATCCCGTATTTCTTCCCAACCGCAAGACGGACACCAATAACAATTTCGCCTTCAGCACCGACAACCTCGGCATGAATTACGACTACCCGGATGGCGACTACGCGACCCGCGAACGCATCGTCGCCGAGCACGTGGAATACACCCAGGGCCTGATGTGGACCCTGGCGAACGATCCCCGCGTCCCGGAAAAAGTGCGGGCGGAAATCCAACGCCTCGGCCCGGCGGCGGACGAGTTCACTGACAATAATCACTTCCCACCCCAGATTTATGTCAGGGAAGCCCGGCGCATGATCAGCGACTATGTGATGTCGGAAAAAAATTGCCTGCGCCTGGAAGTGGTGCCGGATTCCGTCGGCATGGGCGCCTACAACATGGACTCCCACAACGTCCGCCGCCACCTCACCGCCGACGGAAAAGTCCGCAATGAAGGCGATATCCAGGTTGGCAGCAAACCCTACCCTATCAGTTATCGCAGCATCCGTCCCCGCGCCGCCGAATGCACGAATCTGCTGGCGCCGCTGGTGCTCAGTTCCTCACACATCGCCTTCGGCAGCATCCGCATGGAACCGGTTTTCATGGCCCTGGGCCAAAGCGCCTCCACCGCCGCCGTGCTGGCCATCCGGGGAAAAACCACTGTGCAGGCAGTGGACTACACCGCTCTCAAAACCCAACTCCTGGCCGACCGGCAGGTGCTCGACTTCATCCCCGCTCCCCGCCCGGAAGCTGGCGGCACCTCCGCGCCGACCATTAAATTGGAGGGCATCGTCGTGGATCAGCGCGATGCCATATTGAAAGGCTTCGCCACTTCCAGCACTTCCGCGCGGCCCTATCATGGCGGCGACTACGCCCATGATGGCAATGAGGGCAAAGGCGCTCAGACGGCGTTGTTCAAAACCACGCTTCCCTCGGGCGGAAAATATTCCGTCAGGGTGGCCTACACCGCCTTGCCCAACCGCGCCTCCAATGTGCCGGTCACCCTGACAACCGCGGATGGCCCCAGAGAGGTGACCTTGAATCAAAAAACTCCTCCCTCGCTCCAGGGCATGGTGCAGCCTCTGGGCACTTTTGAACTCAAGGCCGGTGAAAACACGGTGGAGCTTTCCAATGCCGGCACCGACGGACACGTCATTGCGGACGCCGTGCAGTGGGTGAAACAGGAATAAACCAACCTCCGGCATTTCATCCGCCGGGCCCGTCCGGGACCGGTGCTGCAAAGTTTCGGAAAATTTGTAGTGGCGGAATGCGTCATCGGAGCGGACAGCGCACTTCCCCCCATTTTTATTGATGCATGACTGTTAACCCCGTTTTCTGGATCGTATTCGCTGTCGTTGTCCTCGGCATGATTGCCATTGACCTCGGCGTTTTCACCAGGAAATCCCACACGGTTTCCTTCCGCGAGGCTCTCACCTGGACGGGGGTCTGGGCATCCCTGGCGACGGTTTTCGGTATTTGGATCTGGCATTCGCAAAGCCCCGCCAAGGGACTGGAATTTTTCAATGGCTACCTCATCGAGCTGTCGCTGAGCGCGGACAATGTTTTCATCTTCGCCCTCATTTTCCGCAATTTCGGCGTCCCGCCCCAATACCAGCACAAGGTCCTGATCTGGGGTGTCCTCAGCGCTCTGGTGATGCGGTTTATTTTGATCGGCATCGGCGTGCAACTCATCACCCAGTTCCAGTGGATCCTCTACCTTTTCGGCGCCTTCCTCATCTTCACCGGAGCCAAAATGTTATGGAACCGGAAGGACGAGGATGAGGATCCCGCCAACAATCCCGTGGTCCGTTACGCGCGCCGCGTCCTGCCGCTGACCCCGACCTGGGTGGGCGACCGGTTCATGGTCAAGGAAAACGGCCGCCGCCTTTTCACCCCGCTGTTTATTGTGCTCATTTGCATTGAGATCAGCGACCTGATCTTCGCCGTGGACAGCATCCCCGCGGTCTTCGGCATCACGCAGGACCAGTTCATCATTTTCACCTCCAACGTCTTTGCGATCATGGGCCTGCGGTCGCTTTATTTTGTGCTCAGCGGCGTGATCGACAAATTTCACTATCTGAAACCCGGCCTGGGCATCATCCTCGCCTTCGTCGGCATCAAAATGCTGACCGCCCACACCCAGTTCAAGATCAGCAACGAATTCTCACTCGCCTTTACCGTGCTGGTGCTGATCGGTTCCATCGCGGGATCCATGATGTTTCCCAAAGCCCCCGCCCTGCCCGGAGGCGGCACGCTGGACGATCCCGCGCATCCGGATCCTGACAAATCCCCGCCGGGAGCCTGACAGCCGTCAAAGCAGCCTGCCGGAGCACAGGAAGCTGTCCGGTTTTCCCAAGGCCAGTGCACGATAACCGGAGGGCCTAACCACGGCAATGAACCGGTGCTCCGGGGCGACTTGAAAAGTCGCGTTCCC
>JAQGPD010000011.1 GCA_028293305.1 Verrucomicrobiales bacterium
GCTGCACCACGAGGAAAATGCGGCCATTTCCTCAAGGGTTCAGGAAGGCATTCACGATTTCGGCCTCATCCGTCGGAATGTCGTCCGTGGGGAGCCCGGTGCGGTGGAACTCGGCGTGCTCGATGAAATACTGATAGCACCTCGCTCACTGCTGCCCCGTGCCGACCTCACCCTCATCGAAGCCCTCACCAGCCTGCCCATGGCCATCCCCCTGGCCGGCACCTTGCGCACGGGCGTTGATGCCTATCTGGACCGACAGAAAAAAAAGCCCCGTGGCGGGATGAGGCTTGCCTTGAAATGCACCTCCTACCTGAACTCCGCGGCGGCCCTGAAAAGCGGCGACTGCGCGGCCATCTTGCCGGGGTTGGCAATCAAGGAATTCCCGGAGGGCCCGTATAGCCACTGGTCCCTGACTCCTCTTAAATTGGAACGCCATCCGGTGTCGCTCATTTGGAATCAGCGTAATGCAGCGGTGCGCCCTATCCTCGGGATGCTGTCCAAGGCAATGAGCGAAATACTCCAATTTTGACCTGACCGGAAGGAGGGAGCTTCAGGGAAGTCCTTGGAAGCAAAAAGCGCAAAATCAGGCCCAGGAGGCGGCGCGCGGGCGCACGCTAAAGGGCGGGATAGCAAATCCGGGTGTGTTCAAAATGGATCCACGATTATCAGCGATTCGTCGCTTTTTATCGCCAAAATCCGCGTGCCGCATTCTTCGCCGTGGGGCGGGGCTTTCCGCGCAACTCTATGAATTTCAAGGGATTAACATGGAGCCGGCTGTCGGAGTCGAACCGACGACCGACGGTTTACAAAACCGTTGCTCTACCACTGAGCTAAGCCGGCGGACGGGCTGATTCTACGCGGGGTGGGGAAGGGCTCAAGTCGAAATACGGGGAATTGCTTGCCTTGCGGGCGCGGACTTTGCAGGGTGGGTTTTTCGTCCTTATGCGCATGGCTTCTTCTCACAATTCCGGAAATCTCCCCGGGCGCTTCCCCGGTCAACGCGCCAAAACCGAGTCCGCGTTCCGGAATGCGGAACTGCCCGGGGGGGCCCGCTCTTTTGGCGGTCGATGGTTGTCGGGAGGGCTGGCGGTGGCGGTGAGTTTTTGGGGGGTGTCGTGCGCGGGGGATTCGGTTGATGCCCGGGCGGCGGGAGGTCTGGCGGGGAAGGAAATGGGGGCAGGGGGGAGTTTCGGGCCGGGTTATCCGCCGGGAAGCGCGGGGTGGAGTGTGAAGGCGCGGACGGCTTACAGGACGGCGTTCGTGGCGGGGATGCAGGATCAGAAGGACGGCTTCCGCTATGATGATGATCGGGGGGCGCTGGCTTTGGATGTGGATTTGAGGGGATTTTTCCGTCAGGGTTACCGGCGTGGATATTATCATGAAGCGACGCTCCGGCGACTGCGGCGGGGGCAAAACGCGCCTGCGGACCCCGTCGAACCGGGAGGGCCGGGCAGGGAAGGAGGCCCGGGGTTGCCGGCCGCGGACGGGAGGTCAGGATGGTCCAATTCCCCCGGCAGTTCCGTCCCCGGGCAGGGCAGGCAATCCGGGGCGGCAGTCCCGGGGCCACGTGGAGATTTGATCGATGCCCCCCCGCTGGACCGGTTGGATCCCCCGGAGGCACCCGTCGCGCCGGCCCGATGACCCGCCAATGGAAACGTCAGCGGCAGGGAACGCGGGAGTGGCGGGGGCAATTTCTTTCCTCGCCGGGCTTGCGGTGGAAAAACAGCATTGAACGTGGACGGCGCTCCGTGTTCTAAACTATCCGAACAACCAACTGCGCACCTTCCCCGACCCCAATCCACGTAACGCCACCCCACCCTACCCCCTTCCTCACCATGAAAATTCTTTCCTCCCCACCCTTCCGGTCCCGTCGCCGCGGCTTCACCCTCATGGAGTTGCTGCTCGTGCTCGCCATCATCGGCCTGCTCATGGGCGGTGGTGCGGCTGTTTACAGCGGCATCATGGACAGCGCCAAGGTCACCAAAACCCAGACGAAACTCGGCATTCTGGCCGGCCAGATCCAGCTCTACAGCTCGCAGAAAAGCGGCAAGCTCCCGTCCCAAAGCGCGGGTCTCGCCGCCTTGAAAAACTCCGGTCTGGTGAAAACCGACGAGGAAGTGACCGACGCCTGGGGCCAACCGCTCATCTACACCATCCCCGCCAAGCGCGGTGGTGATAAATACGATCTCTGGTCCAAAGGCCCGGACAATCTGGAAAACACCCCCGACGACGTGGGCAACTGGCCGAATGCCGACTAAGTCCCCCGGAGGGTCCGTATTCCAAGCGTCCCGCTCCGCCCCGTGGCCGTAACCGGCTTCCTGCTTCCGGTTTCCTGCTTCCGGCTCTCTTCAGCCCGCCGTCCCCCCCGGGGCCGGCGGGCTCCTTTTCCCCCCTGCCGCTGTTGATTTTCCGCTGATGACCGTCCCCGGTGCCTGCCCGCGAATGCCGCCGGACGGGATAGCGCATTTCATTTCTCCCTTCCCCCTCTATACTGCTGTATGAAATCCAAGGCCTTCACCCTCATGGAGATGCTGGTCGCCCTGGCCATCATCGGGCTCATCATCGGCGGCAGCATGATCGCGGTGGGATCGTTGAATGATGAAAAGCAGCTGCGCGATCCGCTCAACGAGTTGCGCATCATGGGCAAGCGCGCCTGGGCCCGCTCCATGGAGGAGCAGCGCGCCTGGCAGATCAAGCTCCTGCCGGACCGCTTCGTGCTGGAGCCCAAGCAGCCGGTGAATCCGGACGATCTCAAGCTTTTCAAGGATGCGGATAAACAACTCAACCGCGGCAGCGGCGTGGATACGGTGATGATCAAACCGGAAATCCGCATGGAAGTGCGCCATTGGGGCGAGGCGGAATGGCACGCGCCGCGCCCGGATACGTGGGTTTTCGAGCACAGCGGGCTATGTGAACCTATCAATATCCGCTTCATTTCCGAGTTCGCCACGATTGTTGTCAATTTCGATCCCCTGACCGCTGCGGTGGCCAGCGAGGAATTCCTTTACGCCAACGAACGCTGATTTCCGACACCCTTTTTTATATCCTTGCCTAACGCCGCCAGCGCCCGCCTCCGCGAAGGCAATCACCGCCCTCCACCCGCCTCTCCAGTCTCCTTTTTTCCCATGAAAAACCAACGCTCCATCCCGCTCCCCCGCCGTTCCCTGCGGGCTCGTGCCGGTATGATCCTCATGGAGTTGGTCATCTCCATCGCCATCTTCGGCATGGTCGCGCTGGGGCTCATGCGGGCGCTTTCCATCGGCGCGCAGACGGCCGTGGTCGGTCAGCTGGAGCTGCGCATGCTGCTGCGCCTGCAATCCACCCTGACGCATTACAGCAAGGTCCAACGGATCGAGGAGGGCGGGCCCTATGACTCGGATCCGGATGATATGGGAGTCTTCACGCGCACCGAAATCGTGAAGCTGGACAAGATGGAAAATGCGGACGGTCAGGTGCTTCAGGATATGTTCCATATTATCGTCAGGGCGGAATACGACAATTTCGGCACCAAGGGCGAGATGATAGCGGATACCTACCGTTACGCGCGGCTCTATCAAACCCAGGCCGGAGCGCCCGCCGCCCCTGCCGCTCCCGGAGGACAATAACATCATGAATTCCTCCATTTCCCCCGCTGTTTTTCACGCCGCCCGCGCCGCCCGCGCC
>JAQGPD010000026.1 GCA_028293305.1 Verrucomicrobiales bacterium
AAGCCCAAGCCCAAGCCCAAGCCCAAGCCCAAGCCCAAGCCCAAGCCCAAGCCCAAGCCCAAGCCCAAGCCCAAGCCCAAGCAGAAGCCCCAGCCCCAGCCCCAGCCCAAGCCCCAGCCCAAGCCGAAGCCGAAGCCCAAGCCCAAGCCCCAGCCCAAGCCCAAGCCCAAGCCCAAGCCCAAGCAGAGGCCGAAGCAGAAGCGGGAGCAGGGAACGAGGCAAACTTTTCTGCGGGGAGCACTCAGAAACCGGTGCCTGTTCGGAAAACTAAAACGCCTCTTCCCTTTTCATCCAGGGTTTGCTACTTTGCCGGACCCCTTTTTGTTATGAAGCTGACCATTCCCGCCCTTGCCCTCCTCCTCGCGTTCTCACCGGCCCATGCGGCGTTCATGATTTTTCCGGACGGCGCACCCACGGCGGAGGGCGGTGTGAAGGACGCTTTGGAGGCCTATAAACGCGGGGACTTCCCGGAAGCACTGAAGCTCTTCAGCGCCGAGGCGGACCGGGGGGACAAGGAGGCGCAGTTCGCCTTGGGACGCATCTATCAGGAGGGATCCGGCGTCGCCCAATCCATCGCCAAGGCGGAGGAATATTACCGCAAGGCCGCATTGTCCGGTCATGCGAACGCGCAGTCGAATCTCGGCATCATCCTTCTCAACACGCAGCGCGCGGATGAAGGCATCGCGCTGCTGCGCAAGGCGGCCAAAGGAGGATCCACCCGCGCGATGGTGCTCATGGGCAACCTCCTGCTCACCGGCACAGGCATTCCCAAAAATCCCACGGAGGCGAAAACCATGCTGGAACAGGCGGCGGACAAGGGAGATCCGGAAGCCTATGAGTCCCTCAGCCTGATGTATGAAACCGGCGAGGGCGTGGAGAAAAATCCTGGCAAAGCGATCGATCTTCTGGAAAACGCGGCCAAGCGGAATTCGGTGAAAGCGCTGCTCCGCCTTGCGATCAAAAACCTGAACGGCGATGGCACCGCGAAAAATCCTGGCAAGACCGTGGAGTTGCTCACACGCGCTTCGGAACTGGGTTCGACGGATGCCCAGACGGCTCTCGGCAGCATGTTTGAAACGGGTGAAGGCGTCTTGAAAAATGCCGGCACGGCCATCACCTGGTATACCAAGGCGGCGGAGGCGGGCGATCCCAATGCGGCATTGAAACTTGGCGTGTTGTTTTCCGAAGGCGCGGAGGGCGTGGAAAAGGACGACAGGAAGGCGATGGAAAGTTTTCGGCGCGCGGCGGACCGCGGGCAGACGGTGGCGATGTATAACGTCGGAACCTATTACGAAAAAGGACGCGGCGTGGCGGCGAACCCGGCGGAATCCCTGAAGTGGCACCTGAAGGCTGCGATGTCAGGACTCGGTCTCGCGCAGCGCGAAATCGGCCTGCGTTATCGTGAGGGACGCGGCATGGTGAAGGATTCCGTGGCGGCGATTTCCTGGCTGGGCCGCGCGGCGGGCACCGGGGACACGCAAGGCGCGCTGGCGCTGGCGGATATGTTATTGACGGGCGAGGGCGGCATGGCTCCGGATGTCAAAAATGCCATTGCCATTCTCACCCGGGCTTCGGAACTCGGCCTGGCGCCGGCCCAGGTGCGCCTGGCGGAAGTGCATGCCTCCGGCGTGGAGGGGCGGCCGGATTTGATCCGTGCCTACGCGCTGACTTTGGCGGCGGGCAAGGATTTCGAGCCGGCGGTGAAGTTGAAAACGGAGTTGGAAGGGAAGATGAGCAAGGAACAGCTGGCGGAGGCTAACAAGGAGTATGAGCGGCTGAAGGCCAAGCCTGCGGAAGCGCCGGCTGCCGGAGCGGCGAAGGATGGGGCGGGGGCGGCGAAGGGCGGGGCGGCGGTGGGGGAGGCAAAGCCTTGAGGTTTTTTCAGGTTGGTTGGAAAGTTGGAAAGTTGGATAGCTGGAAAGCCGGAGGGTTGGAAAACCGGATAGCTGGGAACCTCTCAGAGGACTGAGAGGACTACTTTTGAAGGACTACTCTGTTAGACGAGTTTTTCCTTGAGGGCTTTGGCGACGGCGCCGGTGCGGGTGTTGACTTCGAGTTTGGTGTAGATGCTGCGCAGGGCGGCGTCGACGGTGTGGAAGTTCATGTCCAGGACGTTGGCGATTTCCTTTTTGGTGAGGCCTTCGACCATTTTTTCGAGCACCAGTTTCTCGCGGTCGCTCAGGCCGTAGTCGGTTTTGGCGGGGGCCATGCGGCTGAACATTTCCAAAACGCGGCGGGCAATGCTGGGGGTCATGGGCGCTCCGCCGGCCTCCGCTTCGCGGATGGCTTCGGTGATGCGGGCGGCGTCCGCGCTCTTCAACAAATACCCGGCGGCCCCGGCGCAGATGGCGCGGAAGACTTTGTCGTCGTCCTCAAAAGCAGTCAGGATGATGACCCGGGTGTCTGGCGCCAGCTCGCGGACTTTGGTTAGAAATTCGATCCCATTCATTCCTGGCAGGCCCACATCCACCAGGATGGCGCGCGGCTTTGTCTGGGTTTTCAGCGAACGCAGGGCGTCCTCCGCCGTGGCGAAAATGTGGGTGCAGGCCATGCCTTCCGTGCCGTTGAGCAGGCGCGAGACCGTGTTGCGGAAAGGGGCGTAGTCTTCGACCAGCCATACGGTCAGGGGGGCGGATTCGGGTTTGGGAGTGGTCATGCGGAGGGAGGTGAAGGGAATGACGCACCCTATTCCCCTTTCGCCCATACGCAAAGACGGCGGACCCGCATTTTCGATGTCCGCCACGCACGGGGAAAGAGTCGGCGCGCGCCCGGATCCGCGACCGGATGGCGGGCGGGGGCCTGACAATTCAGCGCGGGCTTTGTAAGGATTGCCGCCGGGACTTTTTGTCAGGGTTTTTTCAGATCGGAAGCCTTCACGGTCATGGAAAAGGCGGTGTTCCCGGTGAGCCCGCGCGCCTCCATGGTCAGGACGGGGGAGGGGCCGGACCAGTCGATTTTCAACAAACCGAAATTCGGCTCCGCATAGGCGATGGGGCTGGCGCGGCGGGGGTTCACGGCGGCGGCCCAGACCGGGCTACTGTTCGTTAGTCCGCTGGAAGTGAAATCGTATAACGGATAGGGCCCCTCGTCCGTTTTGGAGATTTCGGAAAAGTGGACATCGCCGGAAATGAACACCGTGCCGGCCGCGCCGGTGCTGCCGATGAGGTCGTAGAGGCGACGGCGCTCCGTGGGGAAACAGCCCCAGCTTTCCATGCCTTTTTCGCCGGCGATGAGCTGGAAGCTGGAGGCGATGATCCGCAAATCCGCAGGCAATTTCAATTGTTCCTCCAACCAGGCCCACTGCGCGTCCCCGAGGACGGTAAGCTTGGGATCGGGGTCAGGCACATACCAGCCGACCAGATTCTGTCGTTTTTTCTCCTCGGCCGGACGGCTGTCCTTGGCGGCACGGCTCCGGAAATAACGTAAATCCAGGAGGATGATCTGCACACGTTTTCCGTCCGGCCCAAAGCGCCAGGATTCATACACGCCGGGGCGCTTCCGGCGCGCGGAGTCGGCGGGGACTTTGTAAAAATCCAACATGACCTGCTGGGACTCGACCTTCCGCGTGTAGCCCGCGCCGCCGTCATTCACGCCGTAGTCGTGGTCGTCCCAGGTGGCCAGGACCGGACAGGTCTTCAGCAGTTCCTGGTAACCGGGCTTGGCTCCCAACTCCGCGTATTTGGCCTTCATGACCTCCATGTCGGTGGTGTCGCCGTAGATGTTATCACCGATGGCCAAAAAGAGTTGCGGCTTCGCCCTGACAATTTCATCCCAGATGGGCTGCGGTTTGTTTTGCGAGGCGCAGGACCCGAAGGCAATGGTCTCCAGCACCATCGGCGAGACCTCCTCCGCCCGCCCCGCGGACCCGGCGGCGAGCATACAGGTCAGCATTCCTATCAAATGAAGGGGGCGGCGGAATGGGGGCGGAAGGCAGGTTTTCATGGCGGTTTCGGAAGGACGGGGATTTTGCTATAAACGGAAAGGCCGCAGGCTTGGATAAGGAAATGGCCAGCGTGCGAGGAGCACTTGGCGGGGCACCGGGTGGGGCACCGGCATGTCCGACTGAATAAAGGACGCGGCTCCGGAGGATAAAATATCACCTCCCGGACGGCATGAGCGGACCAAACAGCGGGTTGGAAAGATTAAAAAATCGGCCATTTTCAATGGGTTACATCTCTGGTATGAAACCTGCGCATCTTAATGTCCCCTCCATGAAAAATCCCTCCATTTTCCTCCCCCCGGTGTTGGCGCTGTTGAGTTTGGCCGCCACGGTATCGCACGCGGCCGAAATCTGGTCCGAGTCCTTTGACGATCCGGACACCGCAAAGGTGGGTTTCAATAACGGAACGGCCTCGCAGTATAGTTTTGAGGATTATTCCGCGATGACCCTGACAAGTGTCAATCCGGCGACCGGTCCGGTGTCCCACACCATCCCCGCCGCCCCGCACACGCTCGCGGGGTCGGCCTCCACGCGTGGATTGCTGCTCCGCGTGGTGTATGAAACGGTCACCGCCAACCCGGATCCGGACCCGCCCACGATCACGGCGACGGCGGTGACGGAACGTATTTTGAATGTGGTGGCCCTGACTGAAAAGGACGGCGGACGCCTGGCGCTGGAGGACAACTACAGGCTGAAATTCGACTTTTATCTGCGGCTCTCGCCCAGCATCACCCTGAGCCCCACAACCGGCCTGGCCAACGAAACAGGCACCACCGAGAACATGTTATGGGGCATCGGTTATAACGCTTTTCTGCCCATGGCCCGCGGATGGCGGACCGGGCGTGGCAATGGCATGTGGGGTTGGCTGACGACGGAGGGCGGCTACGGAACCACCGTCGGATCGGACGCGTCGCTTTACAAAGGGCCCACGGCGCTCATCGCGCGGAATCTCGGCAAAGCGGCCAGCGTGGATGTGCCGGACACCGTGAATTTTTTCACCCCGGCCTTCGGCCTCGCCTCCAGCCCCATGCCCAGCGCGCCCGCCAACCAATGGGTCCAGGCGGTGATCACAGTGTCAGGCGGATTGGTGACTTTGGAATACAAAGGCGAGGGGGTGGCGGGCACGGTCCTGACCAAATTCGCCACCAATGAAAACGGCGTGGGCTCCACCGCCGGCACGGTCATGGTCGGCTACGAGGACGCCTCCAGCTCGAAGAGTTTTGCGGAGCTTGATCAATGGATGCTCCTCGATAACATGGTGGTGGAGGACATCACCCCGCCCACTCTCGCGGTGACTCCGGACCA
>JAQGPD010000043.1 GCA_028293305.1 Verrucomicrobiales bacterium
AAAACTGGGCTTGGGCACATATTCCACGCTGCGCCCGAATTTATTTAAAGCGGCCTGATGCGTCCAGGTTCCCTCGGGTCCCAGATAGGCGATTTTCAGATCGTCCTCCAGCGCCAGGGCGGCCGACATGATTTCCCGGTAGATGGCGCGAACGGATTTTTCCGGCAGGCGTCCCTCCAGGGCGGCGTTTTTCTGAGCCAGGGCTTTCAGCAAAGACTCCTCACGCTCAGGGGCATAGATCATCAAACCGGCAGCCTTTTTGGCTTCGCCGATTCCGTGGACCACGTCCGCGCGTTCGTTGAGGAGGCGGAGCAGCTCGCCGTCGAGGGCGTCGATTTTTTTTCGGAGTTCGTCCAGAGGCATAGGCGGGTCAATGCGGGAAGCAGAGCGCGGGAATGCCGGAAAGCCAACTCGGAAATTCGCCATGCACCGGCCGGCCCGCAAAAAAGTCAGGGCGGCATCCGCAGCACCGCATGGACATACGCCGCGACGGCCGCGGTTTCGGCCGCATTCAGCTTCGTCCGTTCCGCCATGTCCGGGATCAAGGTCGCCCACTCAGCGGGCGAATAATCGCGGACCGGTTCAACGGCATGACACTTCGCGCAGCGGCCGACATACAGGTCGCGGCCGAGCGCCAGCGTGGACACGGGCGCCGTCGAAGTTTTTGCAGGTCCTTGACCCTGAACGGATTGGCTGGCCAGCAAGGTCGCCGTGGAAGGCGCCGCCGTGTCCAGGGAAACACAGCCGGAAAGCCCCGCCATCCCGGCCAGGGCCAAGCCGAACAGCCGCGCGCCGCGCCCCCGCATTCCCCAGCCGCGACGGCCCATCCCTCCAACCCGCCCAGGCGGGAGGATGGGTGGCGGGGGGCTGCCGCCGGAGCGGGAAAGGGGGGCGCGGAGCATGGGTTGGTTTTTATTTTTTAGAAATGCAGGCCCAGAATCAGGCGCACCTGAGTGTCAGGCTCACCTTCCACATCACTCACCTGGAATAATCCCGTGGCGGTGGCGAAGAAATTTCCCTTGCGGAAACTGACATTCGGTCCGGCATAAAAAACGTTGTCCCCGGCGTCCTCCCAGTCCTCGAACTCCACCTCATGCAACGCTTCCGCACCGATGAAAAAGGACGGATTCATCTGATAGCTGACGCCGATGGAGTTCTCGATCACCCCCACGCGCTCCTCGAGATCGCGCAGGCTTTCGCCTTCCCATTCCGCTTCGAGCACGAAGTTATAAACCAAGGCCAGAGGTCCGGAGTTCTTCTGCAGCAACAACTTGCCTTCCAAGGCGAATTTTTCCGGGCCCACCAGCACCTCGCCATAAAGCGCGGAACCGATGAAGTCCTTGTTCGGATCCGTCAGGCTGTAAATCGCCTCCAGCCCGGCGGTGCGCCATTCCGCTTTGTCGGTGCCGTCGTCGTTGTCCGTGTAACGCCAGTCGGAAAGATAAAGCCCCAACTGGAAGCGGTCGGTCACGCCGTATTCCACCTCGGTCCGGAATTCATAACGCTGGCGATCCTCGTAGTCCTTGAAAGTGAACCACTGCTCGACTTCCAGAAGTCCCTTCGGGGCGGTCGTGGCTTCATAACTGTAGACAAAACGGCGCTCACTGGCTCCGGCGGTGGACGGCGCGGAAATGGCGGCCAGTCCGGTGGCGAGGAGACTGAGCGTGGAAAGTCGGTTTAAAAGCGGGCGGCGGGAGCGGGAGGAAAGGAGATTGGAAGTCATGGAGTCGGTGGCTGGAAATGGACGGAATGGCAGGGTTTTGGGTGCAGGGTGAGGTGGTGTTATGGTTCGCGGGATTGGTTTTATTTTGCGGGATGAATCGGTGTTCTGCGGTGGTGTGGTGGAGTAAGACCCAGTTCGCGGATTGCGACTGGGTCTCAATCGCGCCGACATTGAGATTCAATCTCAGGTTCGTCAACCTGAATTATGACACCTCCGTCATCTTCCGCGCGCTCGAGGTGCGCCCGGTCGGACTTGCTTATTCCCTTCGTTCCTTTTCGTTCTTCTTCCCTATTTTCCAACCTTCCGATCCTCCGCGGTTCCGATCCTCCAATCTGCCTAACGCCGGTCTTCAGTTCCCGCTTCCGCTCCTGCTTCGCCCGCCGTCCGCACCGCCCGCGCCGTCCGCACCGGTCAGGGAAAGCACCCACGACTCCGGATTTTCCACCAACTCCCGCAGCGCCGGGCCGTATTTCGACCACAGTCGGTCCGGATCATTCGTCAGGGTGCGGGGCAGTTCCAATGTGAGGATGGGTCGCCGCAAAGTTTCCCCGAACCATGCGCCCAGCGATCCCGGTCGGGCTCCCAACTTGTTGAGCGGCAAGCCGGTGGCAGCCGCCATGCGCCGGGCCAGCGCCTCCGCCGGAGCCGGGCCGTCGTAGTCCACACAGACCAACGGCTGGTGGATGGCGACAATAACATCCGGTTGGATCCGCAGGATAAAATCATGCAACGCCCGGCTCTCCGGCTCCGAAAGCGCCGCCTGACCGAAACGCGCGCTGTCCTCCCGATTTTCAGCCGGGAAGTTCCGGTTCAGGTCTATCCCTTTGGCATTGAACCGCTTGAGGGCTTCCAATCCGTCGGGATTCGAGATCGGGAGCACAAAAATGCGCGCGTTTTTCCAGGTCTCCGGATGCGCATCCAGCCACTCCATCAGCCGCAGGGTCAGCGGTGTCCCCGCGCCCTCCGTGCCGTGGATGGAGGCCTTGATCAGCAACGCCCGCGGGCCATTTCCATATTGATAACAAACCATCGGCCGGCCTTCCACGCTCCTCCCGATGACCTCCGCCACCGCCCGGAACCCCGGAGCCCCGACGCTCGCCACCCCCGCAGGCTCGGCCGGCCCCCGGCGCAAAACCAGAAATAAAACCGTCGTCCCGACCAATAACAACAAAGCCGCCAGCACCGGAGCGGCCGACCATGAGGAAGCGGGGGGATGCTGCATCTTCCCCGTCCATCCACTGCGCGCGGGGGGCCTGTCAAGTTTCGGGAGTGATCAAAATCCCGCATTTTCCCCGACGGCGGAAAAAAAACCCCGTCGGCCCGGGACAAGACTTCCGCTTTCGCCCGGCGGGATTTGTTCTTCATACTGCCCTTCATGAAACCCACCCTCCTCGTCCTCGCCGCCGGCATGAGCAGCCGCTATGGCGGCCAGTCCAAACAAACCGACGCCCTCGGCCCGCACGGGGAAACGTTGTTGGATTACTCGGTTTTCGACGCCATCCGCGCCGGATTCGGCCGCGTCGTCTTCATCATCCGCCGCGAAGGCGAGGCCGTATTCCGCGAGCGCGTGGTCAGCCGGCTCCAGCCGTGGCTTCCCATCGACCTCGTCTACCAGGACATCCAGGATCTGCCCGCCGGCTTCGAATCCCCCGCCGCCCGCTCGAAACCCTGGGGCACCGGCCACGCCGTCCTCGCCGCCCGCGAGGCCATCCGCGAGCCTTTTTGTGTGATCAATGCCGACGATTTTTACGGCCGCGAAGCCTTCAGCGCCATGGCCGCCTTTTTAACCACCCCCGTCCCGCCGGGCCCCATGCCCCTGGCCATGTGCGGTTATGAATTGCGCCGCACCCTATCAGAACATGGAAAGGTCGCCCGCGGCATCTGCACCACTTCCGAGGGTGGATTGTTGGTGAGAGTCGAGGAACTGACGGATATTTTCAAAACCGAAAACGGCGCGGAAAACCGGCCCGCCGATCAGCCGGTCCAGCCTCTCACCGGCCACGAGACCGTCTCCATGAACATGTGGGGCTTCCAACCCGGCGTCTTCCCCGCTTTCATGGACGGCTTGTCCGCCTTCCTGGAGCATCACCTGCAGGATCCCAAAGCCGAATATTACATCCCCTTGGCCGTGGATCGCCTCCTCCAAAACGGCACCGCCACCTGCGCCGTCCTCCCCACCGCCGCCCAATGGTTCGGCGTCACCTATCAGGAGGACAAACCCCGCGTCCAGGAATCCCTGCGGCGCATTTTCGGGGATGGATCCTATCCATCCCCTTTGTGGTCCTGACGGATTTTTTGGAGTTCCCGCAAAATTGCTAGCTATACGGCGGGGAACGCTCTCCATTCTCCGGCCGCCGTGCGCCGGGCCGCGGCGGGTCAGTAAAATATT
>JAQGPD010000139.1 GCA_028293305.1 Verrucomicrobiales bacterium
CCATCCGGGATGCGGAAAAAGACAAGGTTCCCGCCCGACCGGGAGCGCCGCCGGATGTGAACCGCCGAGGTCGTTAGGCTGGCCCCGGCAGTCGTCGGAAAGTGGTCGCCGGATCGAGGTTAGGCAACCGGAACGCGGAGCGGCGGCGGAGCGCGCGGCGGTTTGCTAGTAGTCCATGTCGCGGAAGTTCGCGCGGGTTTCCTCGGTTTGCCTCAACATGGTTTCACTGCTCTTGCGAAGGCGCTGGCAGAGCTCCTTGCCCAGCGCGGTGACCAGCTCCAGGCCCACCGCGGTGTCCTGCGCTATCATTTCCTGGAAGGCTTCCCGCGTGACCGTGAAGACCACGGCGGGATCCCCCACCACGACATCCGCCGAGGCGCGCAGCACGGGATCCAACAGATTCATTTCCCCCACCGTCTCGCCGGGGTTCACCGTGGCGACCTGCAGAATGTCGGCATGGGAATGAACATAGACTTTCATATTGCCGGAGATCACCACCGACATGGTGTCGTGGGGAGTGCCCTGCGAAGTCAGATAGGCTCCATGGGCCAAGGATTCAAACCGCCCCACGGCGGTCAGCTTGCGGCGGGCGTTCTCGCTGACTCCCGCAAAAACTCCGGTGGCGGGGAGCGTGATGACGTTGGTGGCGGAGTCGGGTGCGGTGCTCATGGGGGATCGGGGTTGAATGGAAAATGAGGCTTGGGAGAAGCCAGGGGGAAGATGGGGAAGACGACCCATCCATTCGTTACAGCCATCCGGGACGAATGGCAAGCTGTCGGAAAAAACGCATCATGACAGCGGCGTGGGGGCGGATTTCGACCTTGGGATGGAACTTGGCTTTTAACGAAAAATCCGCCGCCGACGCGGGGTATTGTAGGTCACCCCTTATGCATCCCCCCCGTCGCGCTGTTTTGCTTTTTCCTTTGCTCCTCGGAGCATCGTGGGGAGGTCGCGCAGCCACTGCGGCGGAAGTCAGGCCGGAGATCGCGATGCAGCTGCTGCGCGTGAATTGTGTGGGATGTCACAATGCCGAAAAGCGCAAGGGCGGGCTGGTTTTGGATAGTCGGGAAGCGGTGCTCAAAGGCGGGGACAGCGGTCCTGCCGCGACGGAAGGAAAGCCGGAGGACAGCTTGCTGGTGCAGTCGTTGCAGCCCGGCGCGGAGTCGCACATGCCTCCGAAAAAACAACTTTCCGCCGCCCAGATGAAAGTGCTTTCGGACTGGGTTCAAAATGGCATGCCCTGGGATGCGGCGGCGCTTTCCGGTCAGGGTGGGACGCCGCGCGAGGTCTCGCTGGCACCCCCGCCCGCAGCTTACCGGCCGGTCCTGGCATTGGCATTGTCCCCGGATGGCACGCGGCTCGCGGTGGGATGCCGGAATGAAGTGTTATGGTTCCGGGTGGATGCCGCCGGATTGATCCTGTCTGGAAAAACCTCGGCGCATCCGGATCCCGTGCAATCGCTCGCGTGGACGCCCGACGGCGCGCGGCTGATTTCCGGATCCTTCCGACGAGTTGTGTTGTGGAAGGCGGACCTCATGCGGCAGGAGTTGGAGGTCGCGGGCGGCCTGACCGGCGGCATCGGCGCTATCAAGGTTTTGCCGGATTCCAAAACCGCCATCATCGCCGACGGCACCACGGCGGAAAGCGGAATTGTCAGGGTATTGGACCTCGCGGAAGGGCGGATGGTGCGCTCGTGGGCGGCTCATGAGGACACGATTCCCGCCATGTCGCTCAGCACGGATGGCACCCGCCTGGTGACGGCGGGCGGGGATCGGATGGTGAAAGTGTGGGAGCTGCCAGGCGGCGCGGCGGTTTCGAAAATCGAGGCGCACGGCACCCAGGTTTTGGCGGCGGGTTTCAGTCCTGACAATACGCAGCTGGTCACCGGCGGGGCGGACCGGCAGTTGAAAGTGTGGGATTTGAAAACAGGGGAAAACACCATCGCGCTGTCCATGAAGTCATCCGCCTTCAACGCCGTGCAGTGGTCCCCGGCCGGGCCTGCCGTGCTGGCGGTGACAGAGGACGGCAGTGTTTTGAAATATTCCGGACTGAAGGTCCACACCGGAGCGCAGAGCTCCGAAAGCGCGGATGAAAAACAACTGGCCCACGTGGATTCGGCCCTCTTCTGCCTGGCGGTCAACACTGCGGGCGACCGCGTGTTCGCCGGCACGGGCGACGGTCATTTGTTGGTTTGGAACGAAACCGGAAAACTGACCGATAACATCGACCTGGCGCAAGTCCGCCCCATCCCTCCCGTGGCGCCATGAACCAGACGCGAAACATGTTATCTTATTTTGTCCGGGGCCTCCTGATAGTCTCGCTCTCCCTGGCCGCCTGCCCGCCAGCGCAGGCGGAAACCGCCGCGGTCACGCCGGCCACCAGCGGAGTTCCTTCGTCCGAGCCCGCCGCGGAAATCACCGGGTTGAGCGCGGAGCCTCCGATAATAACTCTGGATAGCGGCGGTCGGGCGGCTTTTTTGGTCACGGCGACCAAGGCCGACGGCTTTCCTGGCGATGTGACCGGGATGGCGGTCCTGACCGTTAGTGATGCGTCGGTTCTTTCCATCGAGGGGCCCGGACGTGTCAGGGGAAACAGTCCCGGCAAAGCCACGCTGGAGGTGGTATTCCAGGAAAAACGAATCTCCATTCCTGTCGAAGTTTCCCCCGCTGCGGACGCACCGCCGAATTTCGTGTCCCACGTCCTGCCCATCCTGGGAAAGGCGGGTTGCAACGCCGGAGCCTGCCATGCCAAGGCGGATGGACAAAACGGTTTCCGGCTCAGCGTGTTCGCCTTCGACCCCAAATCCGACTATCAAAACATAACGATTGGGGCCAGGGGGCGGCGGGTTTTCATTTCGAATCCTGGCGAAAGCCTGCTGCTCCTGAAAGCCACGCAAATCGTCCCCCACGAAGGCGGCGCGCGATTTGAAAAGGACTCGGATGCCTATCGGATGCTGGCCCGATGGATCGGGACGGGAATGAGTTATGCCTCGGATCAGGAACCGGTCCTGAGCCGACTCGAAGTGTTTCCCAAAACCCGGCGATACCACAAAGGCGACCAGCAGCGATTGATCGCGAAGGCCGTCTACCAGGATGGCAGCACCAGGGATGTGACGGACCTGGCCCAGTTTGATTCCAATGAAAAACAAATCGCGACCGTCAGTCAGGACGGCATCGTGAGCGCCGGGCAGGTGAATGGCCAGGCGGTGATCGTGGCCCGATTCATGGGCTTGGTGGGGGATTCCCAGGTGCTGGTGCCGGCGGACAAATTGCTTCCTGAAAAAGCCTACCAGGAATTGCCGGTGCGGAATTTCATCGATTCCCTGGCCTACGCGCGCTTCCGCGAGCTGGGACTTTTCCCCTCCGGAATGTGCAGCGATGCCGAGTTTCTGCGGCGGGCCTATCTGGATGTGACCGGCACCCTGCCGCCGGTGGAGGAGGCGGTGGCATTCGCGGCGGACGCCGATCCTGACAAGCGCGTGAAACTGGCGGACCGCCTGCTGGCCCATCCGGCCTATGCGGATCACTGGGCGGTGAAATGGGCGGATTTGCTGCGGCCGAATCCGGACCGCGTGGGCGTGAAGAGTGTGTATCTGCTGGACCAATGGCTGCGGGATTGTTTCCGTTCCAACAAACCTTACGACGCCATGGTGCGCGGCATCCTGACTGTTCAGGGCAATACCCACCGCGAAGGCCCGGCGGTGATTTACCGGGACCGGCGGGAGCCTGCCGATCTGTCGACCATGTTCAGCCAGCTGTTCCTCGGCGTGCGTCTCGACTGCGCGAAGTGCCACCATCATCCGAATGAAAAATGGAGCCAGGAGGACTTCTACCGCATGGCCGCGTTTTTCGCCCCCTTGAAACAGAAAGGCGGCGGAATCTCCGCGCCGATCTCGGGCGGAAATGAAACGTTTTATGTGGTCGCGGGAGGCACATTGAAACACCCGGTCACCGGCGAAGTCATGAAACCACGCCCCCCGGATGGTCCCGAGGCGGTCCTGGAAAACGGCCGATCCGATCCCCGGCTCAGCCTGGCGGATTGGTTGTTGGACAAGGAGAATCCGTTCTTCGCCAAAGCGGCGGTGAACCGGGTCTGGGGACAGTTTTTTGGACGCGGCATTGTGGATCCGGTGGACGATTTCCGGCTATCGAACCCGCCCTCGAATCCCGCGCTCCTGGACGCACTGGCGGCGGAGTTTGTCAGCTCGGGTTATGATTTGAAAGCGCTGATGCGGGTGATCCTCACATCCAGGCTCTATCAGCTCGGCAGCGAGCCTAACGAATCCAACATCGGTGATACACGCAATTTCTCACGTTTCCCCCGGCGTCGCATGGGGGCGGAAACGATGGCCGACGCCCTGGCCCAGGTGACCGGCGTGCCGACCCGTTATCCCGGACTGCCACTGGGAGCGCGGGCCGTGGAGGCGTGGACTTACAAAATCGATTCCCGCACGATGGATGCTTTTGGACGACCGAATTCCAGCAGCGACTGTCCCTGCGAGCGCAATATCAAACCGGCCATCAGTCAGTCGCTGCATTTGATGAACTCCGAAATCCTGAATGAAAAGCTGACCTCCACCGACGCCGGCGGCGTGGTGCAGCGGCTGGTTGCCGGGAATAAAACGGCGCGGGAAATTGTGGAGGAACTTTATTTGACTTGTTATAGCCGGCTGCCGGCCGAGGATGAGCTGTGCATTGCCCTGGCTTCATACGGCGGTGGCGCGGATCGGAGGAAGGCGGCGGAGGATTTGTTATGGGCGCTGATCAATTCGGCGGAATTTGTCTTCAATCACTGAAAAATCACTATCCAATCATGGCATCGCACCGCAACTGCAACGGCCTCGTCAGGCGTGACTTCATTCAATTGGGACTGGGCGGCATGCTGGGCTCCGGCCTTTGCGGGATGCTGCGCGGCCGCGCCTTGGCGGGCGATTCCCCGGCGCCGGGGGTGGGCGGCAAAAAGATGAACTGCATCATGATCTGGCTGGATGGCGGGCCATCCCACTTTGAAACCTTCGATCCGAAACCCGACGCTCCGGACGGAATCCGCGGGGTATTCAAAACCGTGCCCACGAAGGTGCCGGGCGTGCATTTCAGTGAACCGGTCAGCAAGCTGGCGGGAGTGTTCGACAAGTTTTCGGTGGTGCGCTCGATCTGTCACAAGGATCCGAATCATGGAGGTGGAAATCACTACATGATGACCGGCGCTCCGACTCCGGTGCCCGTGGGGTGCGGGGCCTTTGTGACCTTCCATCCGTCCATGGGCTCCATGATTTCCTATCAAAGAGGGGTGCAGGGCGGCCTGCCTCCCTACATGGCCATGCCCTCCAATACCCGCTCGGGCGGGCCCAACTTTCTGGGAGGTCAGCATGCGCCTTTTATAATTCCGGGATATCCGAATTCCGATGCTTTCCGGGTGAATGATGTGGTGCTGCCCAAGGACATCGCGGAAGGGAGGGTGGGTTCCCGGAGGGAATTGCGCGAGGCACTGGACCGCATGAAACGTTGTCAGGATCGGATCGCGGAGGATCCGGCGGTGGAGTTCGACCGCTTCTATGAGCAGGGGTTCGATCTGGTCTCGTCCGCCAAGGCGCAGGAGGCTTTCGACATTCAAAAAGAGGATCCCAAGGTTCGCGAGAAATATGGCAGGAATGACATGGCGCAGCGGTTTTTGCTGGCCAGACGCCTGGTGGAGGTGGGGGTCTCGTGGGTGACGGTGAACTGGGGCGGATGGGATACGCATGGCGGGTTGGAGGCGACCTACAAAGGCGCGATGTTGAACACGCTGGACCAGGGAGTGACGGCGCTGTTGACGGATTTGGAGGAGCGCGGATTGCTGGAAACCACGATGGTTCTGGTCTTGGGCGAGTTTGGCAGGACGCCGAAAATCAACGAAGGCGGCGGACGGGATCATTGGCCGCATGCCATGTCCGTGCTCATGGCGGGCGCGGGCATACCCGGCGGGCAAATCATTGGAGCGACCGACGCGAAAGGTTATCACGCGTCTGAAAACGTTTACCGGCCGGAGGATTTCGCGGCCTCGGTGTATACGAAAATGGGCATCGA
>JAQGPD010000148.1 GCA_028293305.1 Verrucomicrobiales bacterium
GTGCGCGGATCCTATGTGGATGGATTGGAGTCCTCGGGTTCGATTTTGAATTCCAAGGACAACTCGGATTTGGACCTGTTTGAAGGGGCTCTCGTCGCCAGGCTGCTGGTGCCGTTGGGCACCGATATCGTGAAGTTGTATGGCGAGGGATCAGTGGGTTCCGCCAACCTGAAAGTGTCAGGCAATGCCAAGGTGAAAGGCAGCATCGGCGGCCAGGATTTTTCCGTGAACAGCCGTTTTGATGAAGAGGACTGGGTTTTGGCCTGGGGTGTGGGCGCGGGTTTGCAGTTTGATTTCACGTCCCGTTTTGGCCTGCGGGTCGGCTACAATTTCCACAGCTTCGGCGACTCCGAAGTGTTCGGCCTCAAGCTTGATCCCGGTGCCATGCACGGCGTGACATCCGCACTGATCTTCAAGTTCTGAGCCGGCGATCCTTTATTTTGGTGCGGCTGGACTCAGCTGCAAAAGGCGGCCCGGCAGCCAGCCGACACCGCTTTTGAAATTGGTGGGGCGGGTGTATTCCAATACATACAATCCGCCATGTCCGTCCGGGAGCACATCCAGCGGACGGCCGAACGGGGCGAGGACAGTGGTGACTTTGGCGCGCCATCGACCGGTTTTCGGATCCTGCCAGGGCGCAACGTGCAGGACATCGAAGCCGCTGTCCGCCGGGGTTGGGAGCAAATTGCCGAACCGCGTGAGAATGAACCCATTGCGCAGCGGTTCCGCATAGTCGGCGCCGCACCAGACCATGCCGGCGGGGCTGGAATGGGGATCGAATGTTCCCAGCCCGCCCGCGATGCCGCCCCCGCCGGCGGGTCCGTCGTTCTGCACCGGGAAAGTAAACGTTAGGCCAGCGGGTGCGGCGGGAGTGTGTGGATAGGGCGCGGGCTGAAGCGGCCAGTCCGAGAATTGATAGGGAAAGCCGTAGTGTTTTCCGGTTTCGATAAAATCCATCTCCTCCGGGGCGTTGGCGTCCGGGCCGTTGCTGGCGGTGAAAAGCTGGCCCCGGTCGTTCCATGCGAAACCATAGGCATTGCGGATGCCGTGGGCGATGACTTCGATTTCGGGTTTTTCCGCCTTGGGATCCAGCCGCCAGAGGCCGGCCGTGATCGGGGCTTCGCCGGTTTTGGCGATACGGTCGATGGTTCCGGTTTCGCCTCCGTCGGTGCGCGATCCGCTATTGATATATAACATTCCATCCGGCCCGAAGGCGATATGGCTGACCCCGTGATTGTAGGGCCCGACGCCCCAAGGGTATTCCGTTTTCAACCACGCCTTCAAAACGGGCGGGTCATCCCCCGTCACCGGCTCGCTGCGCCAGACCGTGACCCGATTCATATCCACCTCATAACCTTTCGCAATGCGTTGATTCCCAACGATCCAAAGCCGATTCTCCGGACCGAGCGCCAATCCCATGGTGCTGACACTGCTTTCCGAAGTATCGGCATAGGACTCCGGCTGGATCCAGGGAACCACCGCATTTTCCGTCAGCTTGTAGACAATGCCGCGTTCCCCCATCAAATAAACCGGTCCGCCTTTTCCGGATCCGGCAAGCCGCGTGCAAAAACCTGGCAGCGGGGCCGTTTCCTTCAGGGTCCAGCCAGTCGGCGGGGAGGGAAGCGGCTCGAAGGCGGCGGCCTTCGCCAAGGCGGCAAAGGTGGGGAATTTACTTCCGGCACGGGCCTTGGCGACCTCGGCCGCGGTGAAGGGCTCGGCCTGGTTTCCCCAGGATTGCGTAACATAGGTCAGGACCTCCGCCGCGTCCGCATCCTCCAACATTTGCGCGGGCATGACATTGTTATATTCCTTTCCGTTCACCTTGATAGGCCCCTCCAATCCTTCACAAAGAACCCGGATCGTCCGCGTGCGGTCACCCTTCAGCCAATCGCTTCCAGCCAAAGGCGGATAGGCGGGCGGCGCGCCCTGGCCGGCGGGCAGGTGGCACATGGCGCACTTTTCCAAAAAAATCACCTCCCCCCGGGATGGGGCGGCGGGGGCCGGGGCAACGGCGGAGAAAAAATAAAGCAGGGCAGGGAGGGAGCCGATCCGGTATTTTCCAAACATGCTTCCATGCTACCACCGTCGCGCGCCGGGATTCCAGCAGGAAAGTGGTGGATGAAGTGCGGGAAACAAAGGATTTTCCTGGCACAGGGCATGCACTGCGTTCATAGATTGCCGCGCCCATGAACCCCCTTCGACTTCTGATTCTCTTCTTCACCGTGCTGGCCGCGGCGGGTCTCACCGGCTGCGGGGGCGATCCCGTGAGCGCGGTTGAGGGCGCGAAATCGAAAATCTTTCTGGTGAACAACAAAGCCGAGCCCCGCTTTCTGGACCTGCAGCGTTGCAACAGCGTCACCGAGCACCACATCATGCTTTCGCTGTATCAGGGATTGGTGGGTGAATCGAAGGAGAGCGACAAGGATGTGGAGCCCGGAGCGGCGGAGCGCTGGGACACGAATGCGGACAAATCCGTGTGGACATTCCATCTCCGGAAAAACGCCAAGTGGTCCGACGGCGCGCCACTGACAGCGCAGGATTTTGTGTGGTCGTATCGTCGGATGCTCCGGAAGGCGCTGGGCGCGCAATATGCTGAAATGCTTTATATGCTCAAGAACGGCAGGGAGTTGTATGATGGCGTGGTCAAGGAGGAGGATCTGGGCGCGAGGGCCTTGGATAATGATACATTGGAACTCACCTTCCTGGGACCCACCCCGCATTTCCTGCTCATCGCCTGCCACACCTCATGGTGGCCGGTGCCTCGTCATGTGATTGAAAAATACGGCGGAGTCTATGATGTGATGAATCCGTGGACGGACGAGGACAAGCTGGTGGGCAATGGTCCCTTCAAAATGAAACGTTATCTGTTCCGCCAATATCTCGAAGTGGAACGCAATCCCCACTACTGGGACGCGGCGAATGTGAAGCTGGACGGAGTCAGGTTCTACAGCATCGACGACGATGCCGTGGAGGAGCGGCTGTTCCGCCGCGGTCAGCTGCATGCGACTTATTCGACCCCGCTTTCACGCATTCCGGACTATCTGAAAAACCATCCGGACATTGTCCAAAACTACACCAACTGCGCGTCGTGGTATTTCCGGGTCAACACCACCCGGCCCGTGCTTTCGGACGTGAAAGTGAGGCGTGCCCTGGCCTTTGCACTGGATCGGAAAAGTATCATTGATAACGTTTTACGTGCCCGCCAGCAACCCGCCGCGGGGATGGTGCCGCCCATGGAAGGCTACACGCAGGTGAATGAATTCAGCTACGACCTGACAAAAGCCAGGCAGCTCCTCGCGGAAGCGGGATTCGCGGATGGAAAGGGATTTCCGAAATTCGATATCCTCATTTCCAAAAATGAGGCCTCGCGCCAGATCGCTGAAGCGGTGCAGGCGATGTGGCGGCAAAATCTTGGGATTTCGGTCGGTGTGACTCAACAGGACTTCAGCGTCTATCTGACTTCCCAGCAGAAATTGGATTATGATATCGCCTGGGCGGGATGGAATGCGGACTACTTTGATCCGGCTTCGTTTATTGATATGTGGATGACGGATGGCGGCAATAACGAAACGGGTTGGAGCAATAAGGCCTTTGATAAATTGTTGGACGATGCCCGCCAATGCGCGGATGCGGGACAGCGGCTGGCCATTCTCACGGAGGCGGAAAAAATCCTCATGCAGGACACGCCGGTGCTGCCGCTCTACTTCGGCACCCGCACGCGCCTCATCCATCCCGCGGTGAAAAATTGGCAGGCGCGCCTTTTGGACAATCCCGTCTGGCACAATCTCGAACTCATCTCCCCGCCTCCGCATTCCTCCATGGATGCGGAACTCAACCGGAACTGAAAACCCGACATGCTCCGCTTCACCCTCAACCGGCTCGCCCAATCCATCGCGGTGGTGTTCCTGGTTTTCACCATCACTTTTTTCATGATCCGCCTGACCGATGGCGATCCCTTCGCCAGCCCCAAGGCGATGCCGCCGGATGTCAGGAAAGTGCTGGTGGAACGCTACGGTCTGGATAAACCGCTGCCTGTGCAATATTTCACCACCATGGGATCCTATCTGAAAGGCGATCTCCTGCCTTCCATGAGTTATCAGGGCATGTGGAACACCAAAATCATCAAGGACGCGTTCCCGATTTCCCTTATCATAGGCGTGGCCGCGCTGGGGGTCGCCCTGGCACTGGGCCTGCCGGCGGGGATCATCGCGGCGGTGAAAAAAAACACCTGGCTGGACTTCGGGCCGATGTCGCTGGCCTTGATAGGAATCTGTCTGCCGACTTTTGTGATGGGCCCGTTGCTGATCATGTTATTCGGCCTGAAGTGGCGGCTGCTGAATGTGGCGGGATGGTTTGAAAAGACGGACTGGATTTTGCCGGCGGTCACGATGGGATTGATTTACGGCGCCTACATCGCACGCATGACCCGCGGCGGGATGCTGGAAGTTTTGAATCAGGATTATATACGCACCGCCCGCGCGAAAGGCGTGCCGGGTTGGAAAGTGGTCATGGGGCACGCGCTGCGCGGTGGATTGCTGCCGGTGGTGGCTTTTCTGGGACCGGCGCTGGCGGGCATCACGACGGGTTCGTTCATCATTGAAAAGATTTTCAACCTGCCCGGACTGGGGCAGCACTTTGTCTCCTCCGTCTTCAACCGGGACTACAGCCTCATCCTGGCGCTGGTGGTTTTATACGCCGCCGTCCTGGTGGTGGTGAATTTCCTGACAGATATTCTGATCGCCTGGCTCAACCCCAAAGTGCGCCTTTCATGAGCACCGTCCTCCCCGCCGCTGATTCCCTGACTACTCCTTCGCCACTGCCGGTTCCGGCGCGGGCGGGCCGCTCGCTTTGGCAGGATGCCTGGGCGCGGCTGCGGAAAAACCATCTTGCCGTGGTCTGCGGCGTGGTGCTCATCGCCATCGTTTTGATTTGTTTCATCGGGCCATTTCTGACGGGGTGGAATCCGGAGACCACCAATCTGGCGCTGAAGGCTTCCCCTCCCGGCACCGCGGAAACCCTGACGGATGGATCGGTGCGCACCCACCTGCTGGGGACGGACACGCTGGGGCGCGATTTGCTGACCCGCATCATGCGCGGCGGGCAGGTGTCGCTCATGGTGGGCATGGTGGCCACCGGCGTGGCGCTTTTGATAGGCGTGGCCTATGGCGCGGCAGCCGGCTATCTGGGCGGACGGACGGATGCGGTGATGATGCGGGCGGTGGATGTGCTGTATGCGCTGCCGTTCATGATATTTGTTATTCTGCTGACGACCATGTTCGGGAAAAGCATGCTGCTCATGTATATTGCGATTGGCGCGGTCGAGTGGCTGACCATGTCGCGTATTGTGAGGGCGCAGGTGCAGGGTCTGGCGCGTCAGGAATTCGTGGATGCCGCGCGGTCGCTCGGACTTTCCACGGCGGTGATCCTGCGCCGCCATATCATTCCGAATGTGTTGGGACCTGTCATTGTTTATGCCACCCTGACGGTTCCGGCGGTGATGCTGTTGGAGGCGGCGCTGAGCTTTTTGGGTCTGGGCGTGCAGCCGCCTGACAGTTCCTGGGGCACGTTGATCGATGACGGCGCCACCAACATGGAAACCAGCGTCTGGCTCCTGGCCTGGCCGGCGGCGTTCTTTTCCGTCACTTTGTTTTGTCTGAACTTTGTAGGCGACGGCCTGCGCGATGCCTTGGATGTCCGCAGCGGGAAGGACTGAACCCCGCCGGAATCCCGCCCAGCCTTGATAAATCAACTTTCCCCATTTCCACCGATCCCGCATGAGTGCCGTTCTTGATGTCAAAGATCTCCAGGTGTCCTTCCACACCCGGAATGGAGTGGTGCGTGCCGTGGACAAAGTGTCGTTGAAGGTGGAGGCGGGCCAGACCGTGGGCATTGTGGGCGAGAGTGGCTCCGGGAAATCGGTGACTTGTTATTCGTTGTTAGGCCTGATCCCGTCGCCTCCTGGAAAAATCGAGGGCGGATCGGCGATGTTCGGCGGAATGGATCTGTTGAAGCTCCCGGAAAAGGAGCTGCAGAAGGTCCGGGGCAGCCGCATCAGCATGATTTTCCAGGACCCGATGACCTCGCTGAATCCGTTTTTGAAAATCGGCACGCAACTGGTGGAGCCGCTGCGGCTGCATAAGGGCATGGATAAGGCGGCGGCTTGGAAACAGGGCATCGAGGCCTTGAAGGAGGTCGGCATTCCGGAGGCCGCCACGCGGATGGATCAATACCCTCACGAATTTTCCGGGGGCATGCGCCAGCGCGTGATGATCGCCATGGCGCTGATCACGCGGCCGGAACTTTTGATAGCGGATGAGCCGACCACGGCCCTGGACGTGACCATCCAGCAGCAGGTGCTGGACCTCATCAAGGATTTGCAGAAGCGCCTCGGCATCGCCGTGGTTTTCATCACGCACGACCTGGCGGTGGTGCATGAAGTTTGCGATGTGGTGAATGTGATGTATGCCGGCCGTCTGGTGGAGTCCGCGCCGGCGGCGGAATTGTTCGCCCATCCGCGTCATGCCTACACCCGGGCGCTGATGCGGTCCATCCCCGCGCTGCAGAAAAAAGGAGAGCCGCTCTACACCATCCCGGGTCTGCCGCCGGACCTGAGCCACCTGCCTGCGGGCTGCTCCTTCCGGCCGCGCCAGACGCCGGACCGCCAGCTGCTCTGCCTTAGGGATCAACGACCGCCGTTGGTGGAGGTCAGCCCCGGCCATTGGGCACAGGCCTGCCCGGGTTGCGTGGAAGGAGGAATTTTGTCATGAGTCCATTTCTTGTTATCGACCACGCTTCCGTGACCTTTCCAGGCCGCGGATCCGCGCCCTCCCACACCGCCGTGGACGACGTCAGCCTGACTATTCCCAAAGGGGA
>JAQGPD010000234.1 GCA_028293305.1 Verrucomicrobiales bacterium
ATCACTTTTAGGTTGCGTATTCAATCAAACGATTTAATCGTTTGATTGAATCACCTGATTGAATATGACAATGACCCGATCCGAAGACACGCGCCATCGTTTGCTGGAAGCCGCCACCGAGGTGTTCGCGGACAAAGGCTTCACCCGGGCCTCGACCCGCGAGATCACGTCGAAGGCGGGGGTGAATATTGCCTCGCTGAACTATCACTTCGGGGACAAGGCGGGGCTGTATCGGGGCGTTTTCAGCCAACACTTCATGGAGGCGGATGCGGCCTTGGAATCCATCGACCTGCCCAATGCGCCTTTTGAAGTAATCTACGGGGAGTTTAACCGGCAGTTTTTTGAGGCGTTTGCGGGCAGGTCGATCGCCCGGCTGATGAATCGTGAAATGATCGAACCCACAGGATTGCTGGGGGAGGAGTGGGGCGGGCAGATGCAAAGGCGGCACGATGCCTTGGTGGGATCGGTGTGCCGCGAGCTGGGTCTGGAGGCTCCGGACGACGAAGTGCAGCGCCTGACTTTTGTGCTGGTGGGAATGGTCGTCATTTTCGAGCGGCCTTTTCCACAACATCTGGCGCCCGGCCTTGCGGAGGATCCGGACTGGATCGGGACGATTCTGAGTCGGGTCCAGCTTTACGCGCGGGCGGTCATCCAAGCGGAAAAAGTCAGGCGGATGGGTGCTCCGGGGTGATCCAACCAACCTCCTGAAGATGTTAGCCAAACCCACGCCGGCTCCTGGCGACTGAGCGGCGGCAGGCTTTTCCCGACTAAAAAAACAATTCAATTCCCGAACCACATGAAACTTAAATCCTTTGCCCGGCCGCTGCTTGCCGGGGTTGGGGCGGTGCTCACGCTCGTTTTCGTAGGCGGCTGCAGGCCACCGGGCGACGGCATGAAGTCAGAAACCAAGGCCGCTTTGACGGTCGATTTGACCTCGCCTCTGGAAAGCGTCTGGCCGGAGGAGTTGGCAGTGAGCGGGAGCGTGGAGCCGTGGCAGGAGTCGGTGGTCAGCTCCGAAGTCGGCGGGCTGAAGCTGGAGGAAGTGCTGGTCAATGTGGGGGACAAAGTCACAAAGGGCCAATTGCTGGCCCGGTTCAACACTGACACCACCAAGTCAAAACTCGCCGAGATGGAAGCCGCGGTGGATGCCCGGATGGCGGCCCTGATTTCCTCCATCGACCAACTGGAGCGCTCGCGGAAACTGGTCCTTTCCGGCGCGGTCAGCGATGGCACGATCAATCAAAATGAGGCCGCCGCGCAAGGCGACGAGGCGCAACTCGCCCTGGCCCGGGCGCAATTGGCGGCCCAAAAACTAACGCTCGGCTACACCAATGTGACGGCTCCTGACGATGGCGTGATTTCCTCCCGCACGGCGACGGTGGGCGCGGTGCTGCCGGCGGGCTCGGAAATGTTCCGGCTGATCCGGGGAAACCGCTTGGAATGGCGGGCGGAAATTCCCGCGAAACAGCTTGGAAAGATCGTGCCCAAACTCCCCGCCACCGTGCAGGCCGCGGACGGAGTGACGACCGTGAAGGGCACGGTGCGCCAGCTCAGTTCCACGGTGAATGCCCGGACGCTGAACGCGATTGGTTATATCGACCTACCGGACCACGGCTCGATCCGGGCCGGGATGTTCCTGAGCGGGAAAATCCGGACGGGGGAATCCCCCGCGCTGCATGTTCCAGAATCCACCCTCGTCTATCGTGACGGCTATACTTATGTGATTGCGGTGGGGCCGGATTCCATGGCTCGGCAGATCAAAGTGGCCACCGGCCGCCGACGGGATGCGCAGGTGGAAATCCTCGGCGCGGTGTCGCGGACGGATCGGCTGGTTTTGTCAGGAGGCAGTTTTGTCAATGACGGGGATCTTCTCAAAGTCGCCGCCGGCAATGTGATCCTGGGCAATGCGGCCGCCGGCGGAGCAACCCGCCTAACTGAAGGAGGCGCCCAATGAACCTATCCACCTGGGCGATCCGCAAGCCCATTCCTTCCCTGCTGCTCTTCGCGCTCCTGACATTTGCGGGATTGCTGGGATTTAAAAAGCTGCCGGTGCAGAACATGCCGGACATGGATTTGCCGACGGTCACCGTGACCGCCAGCCTGCCAGGCGCGACGCCGTCCACGCTCGAAACGGAGGTCACCCGCAAGATCGAGGACAAAATCGCCACCGTCGGATCCGTCGAGCACATCACCTCCGTGATCAATGACGGCTCCTCGGTCACCACCGTCGAGTTTGCCCTCGAAAAAAATGTGCAGGAAGCGGTCAACGACGTCCGGAACGCCGTGGATTCCGTCCGCAGCGAGCTGCCCACCGAATTGCAGGAGCCCGTGATCTCGCGCATGACCATCACCGGCGGCGCGATCCTAACCTACGCCGTGGAGGCGCCCGCCATGGACGAGGCCGAGCTGTCCTGGTTCGTGGACAATGACGTTAGCAAAAGTCTGCTATCGCTGGAGGGCGTGGGGAATGTGACGCGGCTGGGCGGCATCAAGCGGGAGATCCAGGTGGAGTTGGACCCGGCGCGGCTGCTGGCGCTCAATGTCACAGCCGGGGAAATTTCCTCACAATTGCGGGCCGTGCAGCAGGAGTCCCCGGGCGGCCGCGTCAATCTTGGCGGCATGGAGCAATCCGTGCGCACCATCGGCACCCTGAAAAGCGCCGCGGAAATCGCCGCCTTGGACATTCCTCTCAATGACGGACGTCATGTCAGGCTGGAAAATGTCGCGACGGTCAGTGACACGGCGGGCGAGCGGCGGCAGATTGCCCTGCTGGATGGAAAACCGGTGATCACCTTCCAGATCAAACGGGCCACGGGCGCCAGCGAAACCGCGGTGGCCGAGCGCGTGCGCGCCCAGGTGGAAAAATTCAAAACCACCTTTCCCAACGTTACGCTGCGGGAGATTAACAACTCCATCAAACCCGTCCTATCCAATTACAATGCCGCCATGCATTCGCTCTACGAAGGTGCCATCCTGGCGGTTATCGTGGTCTGGCTCTTCCTGCGCGACTGGCGCGCGACCTTCATTTCGGCGGTGGCGCTGCCTTTGTCCATCATCCCCACTTTCGCGGTCATGGGCCTGCTGGACTTTCAGCTCAACACCGTCACGCTGCTGGCGCTGACCCTGGTGGTCGGGGTGCTGGTGGACGATGCCATCGTGGAGGTCGAAAATATTGTCAGGCATTTGCGCGGTGGTAAGAGCCCGCTGGATGCCGCCCTGGAAGCCGCTAACGAGATCGGCCTCGCCGTCGTCGCCACCTCCCTGACCCTGGTCGCCGTGTTCCTGCCCACGGCTTTCATGGGCGGGATACCTGGCAAGTTTTTCCGGCAATTCGGATGGAACGCCGCCATCGCGGTTCTCTTTTCCCTGCTGGTCGCGCGGCTCCTGACACCGATGATGTCCGCCTACATGATGAAGCCCCAGGCCGCGGCCAGGGAGGACGGCCGGATCATGCGGGCCTATCTGCGCACGGTCCGCTGGTGCCTGGCGCATCCTGGCAAAATTGTCGCCGCCACCGCGCTGTTCTTTTTCGGCTCGATCTCGCTCCTGGGTTTGCTATCAACCACCTTTCTGGGGGCGGAGGACCAGGACCAGATTTCCATTACTGTGGAGGCGCCTCCCGGCAGCGACATCGAAAACACCAGGAACCTGGCCGAACAGGCCCGCGCCATCGTCGCCCGGCATGCGGAGGTTTTGAATACTTACACCACCATCGGTTCCGGGAGTTCCGGAGGCATGGGCGGCGGCGGAAGTGCCGGCGAAGTCCGCAAAGCCACCCTAACTGCTGCGCTCGCCCCGGCGGAGGACCGCGACCGTTCCCAGCAGGAAATCGAAGCCGTGCTCCGCGGGGAATTCACGGAAATCCCGGGTGCCCGTTTTTCGATAGGAGGCGCGGGCTCCGGCCAGAAGGTCTCCGTGGTCCTTGCGGGCGATGACCAGGATTCGTTGATAGACACCGCCCAGCGCGCAATGAAGGAAATGAGGACCCTAACCGGCCTGGGAAATATCACCTCCTCCGCCAGCCTTCTGCGTCCAGAAGTCATCATCCGCCCGGACTTCGACCGTGCCGCCGCCCTGGGTGTTAGCGCGCCCGCCCTGGGGGAAGCCGTGCGCATCGCCACCACCGGGGACTACGACCAAAACCTCCCGCGCCTGAATCTACCGACCCGGCAGATTTATATCAGAACGCAATTCGCCCCCACCCAGCGCCAGGACCTGGACACGCTCCAAAACCTGCGGGTTTCCGGAAAAAACGGATCGGTGCCGCTGGGAAGTGTGGCCTCCATCGCTATCGAGGGCGGACCCGCGCAGATCGACCGCTACGACCGCAGCCGGATTATCAAAATCGACATCGAGCTGCAGGGACGGCCCATCGGCGATGTTTTGAAAGAGGTCAAAGCCCTGCCTACGCTTAACCAACTTCTCGCCGGCGTCCGGCTCATCGAGTCCGGCGACTCCGAGCGCCTGACGGAATTGTTCGGCAGCTTCGGGCTCGCCATGGCCGCCGGCGTGCTCTGCGTCTTCGCCGTTCTGGTGTTATTGTTCCATGATTTCATGCAACCGCTAACCATCCTCGCCGCCCTTCCGCTTTCGCTGGGCGGGGCCTTTGGCGCGCTGGCCCTTTTCGGTTATAGTCTGTCGATGGCATCGCTGATCGGCTTGGTCATGCTCATGGGCATCGTCACGAAAAACTCCATCCTCCTGGTGGAATATGCCATCATGTCCCGCCGCGAGCACGGCTCCAGCCGGACGGAAGCCATCATCGACGCCTGCCATAAACGGGCCCAGCCTATCATCATGACCACCCTCGCCATGGTTGCCGGCATGTTGCCCATGGCCACCGGACTGGAAGGTTCCTCCGCCTTCCGCGCCCCCATGGCCGTCGCCGTCATCGGCGGCCTCCTCACCTCCACGGTGCTCAGCCTCCTCGTCGTCCCCGTGCTTTTCGAACTCGTGGACGAAGCCAAAATCCGCCTGAGAAAAATCCTCAAACGGGCGTAACAGGAGCAGTATCCGCGTCCATCCAAATAGCGGTGCGGGCGCGTTTTCGGCTAGTATTTCTATCCTGTTTTCACATCTGAAATGGGTGGAAACTCCGAAGGCAGTTCCAGATTCGCCAGAGCATAAATCTCCATGCCGGAAAGGAGGCCTTCGCATTCGTGGATGAAAATCCCAAATTCATTTTCACCTACGACGGCTTCCGAAATTGGCCGTAAGCCACCGGTGCCTAATTTTTTTCCATCCACTGTGAAATCGATGGTCGCGCATCCGCATACACATCCTGACGAAACCACCGCCCTCCCAAGCTGGGCCCGGAATTTTTCTTTTTCCGGTTCAGAAATCAGCGTTGAGTTCCGGAGCAGCCAGTCCGCCAACTCGAACTCCCGCCGTGATAAAGATCTCGACTCTATGCTGATAGGCGGTGGCATGGCGATGGAAACTCAGGGTTTCGTTGGGGATTTTGAGAGGTGGCGATAAGCCAGGCGATTGGCGCGTTTGAAGAATTGGCCGGCAATCCAAAACGGCAGAACAAGGAGCGCGATGCTAAGCGGGAGGGCCAGAAAAGCAATCCCCGCACTATCGGTTGTGGAGTTCACGAATCGCTCCTGAATCCCCGACCAACGCAAAAGGTTGCTGGCCAGCCCATAGACGGCGATCGCCCCCACGCCGATCCATAACAATGCCAGGGTCAGATAGTCCCGCCGGTAGGTCAGATAAGCAGACCACAACGGAACGACAGCCACGATGAAGCCGCAGAATGCCATGAAGCCCAGCACCAAAAATGACTGCGGAGGTCGTTCTACCATCTGGCTCATCCCGAATGCCCCGTAACCTCCAACGCCGGCGAAGCCCAGGATAGCGACCGCTCTGACAAGGGCTGGGATGGTCATGACAACATGAAGGACGTGTTGGATTGGGCGGACGTTTCAAGCCGAGGCGCGGAGCGCAGCGGGGGCGAGAGTTCCAACATGTTGAATGTTCGGACTATCAAAAATCATCGAAAAACAATAGGCTGGGGTTTTTGCCCTGCCGCGCACTGATCGGCTTGGTTTGGCATTTCATTTGTTGAGCGTATCGGATGGCAAGTTCTGGATCATCCGATGGCGCAGATACTGTGAGGCGCCGAAAGTCAAAGCGAACAGGATCGACACCGCCAGCAACGGCCAGGGGAATATTTGATGACCCGCATCCCGGAGAAGCGAGCACCCGACATAGCCAAGGGACATCATAAGAAATGGCAGCCAGGACAATACGACCGAGGCAAGCGACCAGTGAAATCTTCGAATCTGCAAAGAGGCTGGATCTGTCAGGATATTGTGAGGCAGACGGCTGCTGTCCCGCTTTTGGTGGTTTTTGTGGAGAAACGCTCCCCGGATTGCGTGCGGAATCAAGGCTGCGGGCAGAGAAAAGCCAACCAGATACAACGAGTCGCTTAAAGTTGTGGTGGTGTGGAGAATGGCGGTGATCATAAGTTTTCGGCCAAGAACTTTAGACGCCTAACAGAGTGAAATGTGGCCCGGATTGGGTTTCTCCAAGTTTCAGAAATAACTTGTCCTTTTCCTTCAGTGGAAGCGGGTGAGGGTCTGGACGGTGGTGGTGTCGAGGCGGCGGATGAGGGCGGTGGTTAGGCGGATGGTGCTGAGGAGGTCTTCCAGGTGAAGGAGGCTGTTGTGGCTGTGGATGTAGCGGGCGGGGGTGCCGAGGACGATGCTGGGGACTCCGTTTTCGTTGAACTGGAAGGACTTGGCGTCGGTGCCGCCGCTGCGGCGGACGGCGACCTGGTGGGGGATGTTTTCGGCTCGCGCGGTTTCGATGGCGAGGTCGACGAGCCGGCGGTTCATGAGGGCGGTGGGGTCGAGGACGCGGATTTGCACGCCGGAGCCGAGAGCGCCCTGGGAGTCGTCAGGGGACATGCCGGGGGTGTCGTCGGCGGGGGTGCCTTCCATGACGAGGGCGACGTCCGGCCGGGTGAGGTGGGCGAGGGTGACGGCTCCGCGGCAGCCGACTTCCTCCTGGACGGAACCGGCGGCGATGAGTTGGCAGGGGAGGATTTCGTTTTTCAATTCCTGCATGGCGCGGATGGCGGCGGCGACTCCGAGTCGATTGTCGAACGCTTTGGCCAGGAAGCGCTGGCCGCCGGCGAGCGGGGTGAAGGCGCTGTCGGGGGCGATGGGGTCGCCCAGGGCGAGGCCCCAGGATTCGGCTTCCTGGCGCGAGGTGGCGCCGACGTCGATGTAGAGGGATTCCAGCGGGAGCACCTTGTCCTTGGCGGCTTCGCCGAGAAAATGCGGCGGGGTGGAGCCGACGACTCCCAGGATTTCCGTGCCGGAGCGGGTGAGGATGCGGACGCGTTGAGCCACAAGAGTATGCGTCCACCAGCCGCCGAGGGCGACGATTTTCAAAAAGCCTTTGGGCGTGATGTTTTGGACGGCAAAACCGACTTCATCAAAGTGTCCGGCCACCAAAACGCGGGGTCCGCCCGCAGCGGGAGCGGGCGCGACCACGGCGGCGCTGCCGAGCCGGTCGGTGAGGATTTCGCCATGGCCGGCAAGTTCCGAGAGGAAAATACGGCGGACCGCGTCCTCGGAGCCAGGAACGCCATGGGCTTCAGTGAGGGATTTCAGGAGGAGCATGGGGGAAAATTTGGGGAAAATTAAGAAATTAGGAAATTAAGAAATCTGGAAATCTGGAAATGGAAAATAAGGCCCTAATTCCTTTCCCCCACAACGATCCATCCTCAAGAGGCAAACAATCGGACGACTTTCCCCTGGGAGCCTGTTGAAAAAAACCCCGCATTCCCTGTATAAATAAAATTGCGCAGGCGGAGACGGGTCCCTGATTTCCTGTCAGGAAAATTGCATCTTTGGTCAAGAAGATGGAGCAGATGGCTTGTCACCTTCCTGAAAATGCTGAAGATGGCAATCGGGCTCAAAATGCCACCGCCGCAGGGTCCCCATCCTCCACGCCCGCCTCCCTGGCCAGCTCCCTGACATACTTCCAATAACTCTTTTCATCATTGCGCCGGACCAGTCCGCTCAGACCGGCATTGGCCTCCATCACGCTGCTGTCGATGCCGAGGTGGCGTCCCTTGAGCAGTCCATGCGTGCGCAGGCCCTCCAGCACCAATTCATGCGCGGCCGCGAAAACCTCCTCCGGCAGGCGCTGGCGGAACACACTCAAACTGGAATGTTCCGGCGTCTGCTCCGTCAATGAATAACCTAAAAACCGGCGGATGATCAGCGAGTCCGCGCAGCGGGCGGCGATGCCCCGCCCACTGCCGATGCCCTCCAGAAAGCCCACCATCAGCATTTTGAAAATCACCGCCGGATCGATCGGCGGCCGGCCCGCCGCGAGCCCGTCGCCTTTATAATGGGGAGCGCAGATCCGGTGGATCCGGCCGGCAAAGTCCATGCCGGCGAGCACCTCATTGAGTTTGCCATAAAAGCTGTCCTTCGGTCCTTTGGCCAGCGCACCGGGTTGGATCCAGAGATCAGCCGGAAGCGCCAAAGGGTCTTTACTGCGGAATTTGCCCATAAGCCGGACATCCTGCCAGGTCCCGGGCCAACCTCCAGGAAAAAGTTTTGCCTGTCTGATTTTAGGTGGCGGCCCGTCTGGAGATATTTTTCAACAGGCTCTTAAAGCCCAGCCCCCGCGCGCGAACTCTACTGCACCCACTCCCGGTAAACCGGCTCCCCGAAAAAAACATACCCCGCATTCTCCAACGGACCGCCCACCAACTGGCTGTGGATGAACCCGTTCCGCTCCACCAGCCTGGTGTGCAGGACCTTCTTTTCCGGATTCTCCATCAACAAAAAACGCACCCGTCCTGACAAGGCGGAAAACGTGGACAGGTCACCGGAATCCACCCGCCCGAAGGCCGTCCATTTATCAAAATCCTCCAGCATCGCGCGGCTGCGGCCCCAGGTTCCTCCGGATTCGCTGACAAATGTTTTTCCATTCAGCAACGCCGCGGAATCATGATAGGCCACCACCGCCAGCGCGCGGTCCGGCCCGGACTTCAGCCAGGATTCCAACTTCCCCGCATGCCCCCGGGCGGCATTGTAGGCATAGTTGCTATCCAAAAATACAATCCGCTCCACCGCCTCCGGCAACTGCACGGATCCATCCAAATAACGGAAAATAAACGCCCCGCCCCCACTGTGTCCGGACAGCGTCACCCGGGGCACACCCTTTGATTTCGAGGCCGCCACCCGCTTCACCGTTTCCACCACGCGCCCGATCCTATCCGCGCTGTCCCCGTGTTTCCGGCACCACAAAGGCCAGGATTTTTCCGCGCACTCCACATACGCCACCATCAGCCGCACCCCCGGCATCCGCGACCTCAGCCATCGCGTCTGGGCGGCGATGTGTTGGATCCCAAACCGGAAACTCTCCTCCGGCCCCGCCGTCCGGCCCATCGTCTCCTCGATGCTGTTCCCATTCGGCAGCGCATAAATCACCAATTTCACCGGCGCATCCACCGCGTCCGATTCCATCCCCGAAGGCACATCCAACGCTACCCTAACGCCTGGTTCCGGCTGGAAAAATCCCAGTTCCTCTCCGGGAAAATGGGGTGAAAACTGCACCTCCTTTCCCGCCTCCCCGCCGCCGTCCGCGTTTCCCTTGCCTGATTCCGCGGGCGTCGCGGGGGCCGCGCTGGTTTTGTCAGGAACCGTGTCCTTGAAAAAGTCCACCATCGCCGGATCCGTCAGGACCGATTCCCATGCCGTCAATTTCCCGGCCAGCTCCGCTTCTTTCCTAACCAGACGTATCCCATGGCTGTAGTCCACCCAGCCCGCACCGTGACCGGTGTATAGAGGCTGGATGACCGACCCATCCGGCCGGTGCCAGCCGTAGATCGCCACCTTCCCAGGTTTGTTATCCAGCAAAGCGGTCAGCACCACATCCTTTTGAGTTCCGGCCACCAGGGAGCCCCAGGGAAACCGCCCCAATGACTCCTCCCGCTGCGCCCTGACAGTTTTTTGATGCTCCAAAAACCATTCCACCGTCACCATGCCCGGAGCCGGCGGGATGGGGCAGGGCACCAGCTTCAGGGGAGCCGCCGCATGGACGGCATCCACCAGCCGGGGATTCGGCAGCGTGCAGCCCAGGCGGTCCGCGAGCCTCCGCGCCGTGTCGGGCGTTAGGGGGATTTGGAAAAAATCCACCTCATTTCCCACCGCCAGATAGTCCGGAGCCACCCAGACCCGCAGTGCCGCGCCGGGCGGTCCGGCCGGGATCCTGACAAAACTCCGC
Organism: Verrucomicrobiales bacterium; assembly: GCA_028293305.1. Classification (GTDB taxonomy): domain Bacteria; phylum Verrucomicrobiota; class Verrucomicrobiia; order Verrucomicrobiales; family V1-33; genus CAIZWU01. Next base: position 10,258 of record JAQGPD010000234.1, read on the forward strand.
CACCAGTCCGGGACATTCCCTGACAAAACCTCCGCTTCCAAAATGGCCTCCCGCTCCGCCAGCGGCAACCCCGTCACCGCCCGGGCCACCGCCGATCCCGCGCTTGCCCCCGCCGGGCGGACAGGCAACGGCACCTTCCATTTTGTGTCCGATTTTTCGTCGCCATCCGGCACCGGAGCCAGCGTGGTGTTTGGTGAGGCGGCGGTCCGTTCCGGGCCCATAGCTTCCTGCGCCCGGGCCACCCACGGCAGCGCCAAAGCAATCGCAAGCCAGACCACGCTCGCTTCCCACCACGCCATCCGCGCCCGGATGGGGCGGGAAAAAAGCGGACTGGCCACGGAAAAGCGCATCCCGTAGCCAAGCCCGGAATTTGCCGTTCCGCAGCAAAAAAACGCGCCCGGGCGCGGGCTTAAAGCATCCCCGTCATATCCGTCAGGCAGTTCATCGCTCCGGCGCATGCCAGGTAGGCGGACTTCACCATCCGGCCCGGACCGCTGGCGTGCCGCGTCATGTCCTCCACAAAATTCGACCAGTTAGTGGTGTTCATCGTATTGATCGAAAGCGTGATGGAAGGTGTCAGCATCTTCGCGGTATGCCACCAACGCGTCGGCACGAATAACATCTGCCCGGGATGCAGTTCCAAGGTGCCGCCCCGCGCCTGGTCGAATAGCGGAAACTGCTCCGGATTGACATTCTCGACATCGCGGATCGGAGAAAGATTGATAGGATCCCTCATCGGATGGAGAAAGGGGGTTTCGTCGGGCGGCCAGATCCAATATTTCTTAACCCCGTGGATCTGCATCAGATAGGCATGGGTGGACAGGCCGTCCCAGTGCAGAATCGGAAAAGCCCCGCCTTGTCCGCCAATATAGATTTCGATCTGCGCCCCGCGGTTCAGGCTCGCGCGCATGCCGGGGTGCAGGAATTTCCGGCTCGCCCAGTTGGGGCCGAAATATTTCAGCTCCGGGTCGAAGTCCCCCATCAGTTCCGGAAAATGCTCCACCACCGGGGCATTCGTCCAATACGGCGCCGGGTTCGCCGGGTTCGAGGCCATCACCCGGGCGATGAAATCGCTCATTTTCAGTTCCGAGTTGTCGCGGAAG
>JAQGPD010000240.1 GCA_028293305.1 Verrucomicrobiales bacterium
AGACATCGCGCAATAAGGTCTGGAGTCTTTTCCGTGCATAAAAAAGGCGGCTCATGACGGTGCCGAGGGTGCAGCCCACGGTGTCGGCGATTTCCTGATAGGACAATCCATCGACCTCCTTCAGCAACATGACGGCGCGGTGTTCCGGCGACAGGTCCTTCAGGGCCTCGGCGATGCGGGCGCCGACTTCCTTGTTCCGCAGCCGGGTGTCCGGTTCCTGCGAGGCCTGCGGGACGGTGACGGCGCCGGCTGCGGGCGTTTGGCCCAGGGCGTCATCGAATTCCGTCCCGGGACTGATTTTGCGTTTCCGCAGCCAGTCGTAGGTGACGTTGTGGGCGATGCGGTAAAGCCAGGTGAAAAACTGCGAGCGGGCCTCGAATCTTGGCAGGGCTTTCCAGGCTTTCAGGAAAACATCCTGCGAGAGGTCCCAGGCGTCGGCGTCATTGCCGGTCATGTTCAGGATCATCGCATAAACGCGGCCGCGGTATCGCACGACGAGGGTTTCATAGGAAGCGGCGTGGCCTTCCTGACAAAGGCGCACAAGTTCAGCGTCCGCGGGTTCACCCTGCGGAGTGGCGGGCGCCGCGGCTCCGGGGGAGACTTCGGACACGGATTCCAAGAACATCGGGCCTGACAATACGGCTTCCATTGGTTCCTCTGACGGGGGGCGCTGCGGATTATTCACGGAATTCGTTCCAGGCTTGGCGTGGCTTATGACGTTATCAGATTACGCGGTCCTCCGCCGCGTGCAATTGCATTCCCATTTCCCCTCCACTACGCTTGTCCATGGTGAAATCCCTCTTTTCCGCTGTCGTGCTGTCCGCATCCGCCTTCCCCGCGGATGGCGCGGAACCGTCCCCCGCGCCGCCTCCCGCAGCACCCGCAGCACCCGCAGCACCCGCAGCACCCGCCGCTCCTGCCGCTCCTGCCGCTCCCGCGACCGACGAAGCGAAAAAGCCCGCGATCAAGCACTTGGGCGGGCCGAATTACGAGTTGAACGGCATCGGCTTCAATGAAAAAACCCGCGCCATCACGCTGCCCGGCAAGGTGAACATGACCGGCGGGCTTTTGGAATACGCGCTGGTGCACGAGTCCGGAAAAGCCCACGAATCCCTCCTCACCACGGCCGTTTCACCCTATGATTTGAACGTGGTTTTGCTCCTGCTCAACTACCAGCCCAGCGCCACTTTTTTCGATGTGTCCGATAAAAATGCCGGTGCCATGCTCGTCAAAAATCCAAAGCTGGAACCCACCGCGCAGCTGACCGCGACCGTGGAATGGAAATCAGAGGACGGAAAAAGCTCGACCGCGCCGCTCGAATCACTGATTTTGAATCTCGACCAAAAAGGCACCGCCAAGGAAGGCCCCTTCACCTACACCGGCTCCATGCTCACGGACGACGGCGTTTTCATGGCCAAGGAAACCGGCTCCATTCTCGCGCTTTACGCCGACGCCGCCTCCCTGATCAACAATCCCCGCGAAGGCAATGACAATGACGACGCATGGATCCCTGACAAAACCAAAATCCCCGCCAGGAACACCGACGTCACCCTGACATTTTCCCCCGCCGCCGCCGCGAAAACCCCGGCACCCCAGTCCCCTCCCGCCAAATCCAAATCCCCCTCCAAATCCAACAAATAGTCAGTCCCGGCCCGCTTCTTTTTTGGCCTTCGCCCTCTGACTTTCCTTTCTGGCTTTCACTCCGCAGCATCCAATCCTCCACACCTCATCCCCCCACCCCAACCCGCCATGACCCGACGCTTTTTCACTTCCGCCGCCACCGCCACGGCCGCCGTCCTCGCCCTATCCACCGGACTCCCCCTGCCCGCCTCCGCCCAGGGCGACGTTTCCCTCAAAAACGAAGTTCAGGCCGCCATCACCAAAGGCCTGCGCTTCCTCGCCTCACGCCAAAACGCTGAAAAAGGCTACATCGGGGACCCTGACTATCCCGCCATCACCGCCCTCGCCGCCATGGCCATGCGCGGCAATCCGGAAGCCGACCGCGACACCCTGACGCCTGTGGAGAAAAAGGCCTATGATTATTTGCTATCCGTCCAGAAGGAGGACGGCGGCATCTACACGAAAGCCCTCCCCAACTACAATACCTCCCTCGCCCTGACCGCCCTGACCATGGTCGACGGCGCCCCCTACCGCGAGGCCGGCATCCGCGCCCGGCGTTTGGTTATTGCCGGTCAATACGACGATAACAAAGACGGCCAGATGAACAATCCCCAGGACGGCGGCATCGGATACGGCAGCAAACCGCCCACCGACATGTCCAACACGCACCTCGCGCTCGAGGCGCTCCACCTTTCCAAAAAACTGCTCGCCGACGACCCCGACCGCGCGAAAGACGAGCCGAAACTCAACTACGCCGCCGCCATTCAGTTTGTCAGCCGCTGCCAAAACCTCACCGCCACCAACGACCAATCCTGGGCCAGCGACGACAAGAATAACAAAGGCGGTTTTGTCTATCGCCCCGGCGACAGCAAAGCCGGCACCGAGGACCTGGGGAATGGCAAAACCGCCGTCCGCTCCTACGCCAGCATGAGCTACGCCGGCCTCCTCGCCTTCATCTACACGGAAGTGAAACCGAACGATCCCCGGGTCACCTCCGTCAAGGATTGGCTCGCCGCCCACTACTCCGTCACGGAAAATCCCGGCATGGGCGCCGAAGGGCTCTATTATTACTATCACACCATGGCCAAAGCCCTGAACCTTGCCGGCATTCAGGAAATCGACCGTCCCGACGGCACGAAAGCCAATTGGCGTCTGGACCTCTCCCGTCAGCTCTTCAACCTCCAAAACACCGACGGATCCTGGTCCAACGCCAACGCCCGCTGGATGGAAAAAGACCCAGACCTCTCCACGGCCTACGCCCTGCTGGCCTTGGAGCACATCGCCCGCGGCCTCTAAAAAACACCACCCCGCGCGCCCCGCTTTCTTCCAGTCAAAGCCCTCGCAAAACCACATCCCCCACCCGGCCTCCGGCGCGC
>JAQGPD010000253.1 GCA_028293305.1 Verrucomicrobiales bacterium
CAAACGCTAGCAAAAGCCGGGCCCGTTTCCCTGGAACCCAACCTGCCCTTCCCCGAACTCCGGAAAGCCTATCAATCCGCCACCTTTTTCTGGCACGCCGCGGGATACGGCCACGATGAGAAAAAAAATCCCGCCGATGCCGAGCATTTCGGCATGACCACCGTGGAGGCCATGGCTGCGGGCTGTATCCCCTTGGTCATCAACAAGGGAGGCCAACCCGAAATCGTGGAGCACGGCGTCAGTGGATTTGTTTGGGATCGGCCGGATCAGCTGCTGGACTTCACCCGGGCCCTCGCCCGTGACCCCGGTCGCCGCGCCGCCATGTCCCTCGCCGCCCGGGAGCGCGCGGCAAGTTTCAGCCGCGCTGCTTTCCTGGAAAAGTTTATGAACCTCCTGGGCCCCCTCCCATGACGCCCGCGATCAGCTTCATCATCCCCACGCACAACCGCGCCGCGCTCCTGCCCGCCGCCATCGCCAGCGCCCGGCAGGCCGCGTTGCGGGTTCCGCTGGAAATCATTGTGGTGGACGATGCCTCGACGGACGACACGCCTCAAACCTGCGCCGCCCTCACCGGGGTCACCACGCTGCGACTTCCTGTGAATCAAGGACTTGCCTCCGCCAGAAACGCCGGCATCCGAGCAGCCTCCGCTCCGCTGATCGCGTTTTTGGATGACGACGATGCCCGCCTTCCCGGCTCGCTGGACCTCCAGGCCGGGCGTCTTGAAGCGTCCCCCCAGGCCGCGCTCGTTTACGCCCAGGTCGAGTGCCTGCCTAACCACACACTCTGGCCGCCCGCGCTTCCGGAAGGCGATCTTTTTGTCCCGCTCCTTCAGTCCAACTTCATCCCGGTCACTTCCGTCCTCGTCCGCCGGCACGCCTTGCTGGCGGCGGGCGCCTTCGACTCCCGGCTCCGCGAAATCGAGGACTGGGACCTCTGGCTGAAAATCGCCGCCCGGCATCCCTTTGTCAGCATCCCATCGCCCGTCGCCCAATACACCGAAGCCACCGCCGGCTCCGGGCAACTTTCCTCCAACCGCATCCGCATGTCCCTCGGCTGCGCCCGCGTGCAAAACCGCGCCCTCAACTCGCCCCGCGGTCGACAACTCCCTCAGGCTCAACGCGACCTCCTGCGCACCCGACTTCTGCGCCGCCAATGGTTCGAACTGACCCTCGCCGCCCTGGTCCATCTCCTGACAAAACCGGCGAACCTCCCCGCCTTCCGCCGCCACCTCATCACCGCCTTCCGCCTGCAACCCCGGCACTCCCTGACAAATCCCGCATTCCGCTCCCTGGCCAAATCCCTCCTCCGCCCCGCGCCCGCCGCCGAACTCAAATCCCTGCGCCGCGCTGTGTATTCAGACCTCGCGGAATTCGAGGACGATCTCAAAAACCGCCCGTCATTTTCCCTTCCCTGAAAACGCCGCCACCCACCGCCGGATCTCCGCCGGCAACATTCCCAGCTTCAGCCCGGCCCGCATCCAGCGCGTTTCCAACAAATCCCGCAGCCGCTCCCCGTCCTTGATCCTGCGCGACTTGTGAGCCTTCAGCTTGGTTTTCGCCTCCATCATCCCCCGCTGCAACGCGGCCATCTCCGCGCCCCAACCGGCGTCTTTTTCACCCCCTCCCGCCTGACCTCCGGTCGCTGAAATGGCTTCCCGGTAATAGTCCACATAGCCCTCTCCACATTGCCGGATATCAAATCGCGCCACCGCATCCTCCCGCGCCGCCCGGCCGAATTCCCGCAACAATCCACGGTCCGATAACAATTCCTCCGCCGCCGCCGCCAAGGCGCCCACATCGCCAGGCTCCACCAAAAATCCGCTGATCCCCTCACGGATTTGATCCGGAATCCCCCCCACCCGGAACGCCACCACCGGCACCCCGCAGGCCAGCGCCTCCATCACCGCCAGTGGCGCGGTATCCGCCAGGGATGGATAGACTAGCACATCCACCGCGCGCAGCCAGGCCGCCATTTGTTCCTTGGACTCCGTGGAAACATTACGTATCCAGGGTTCCGCCGATTCCCCCTCCGCTCCCAGATTCAGAAAAACCAAATCCGGAAACCGCCCCCGCAACACCCCCAACGCCTCCAACAAATATTGCCCGCCCTTCCAAGGATGGGCCAGGGCCCCCTTCCTCGCCAGACCCGCCACCACCGGCGCATCCGCGCCCAGACCCAGGGCCGCGCGCGCCGCCGCGGAATCACCGGGGCAAAAGATTCGCGTGTCTATCCCGTTGGGTATCAACTTAGTGGGATGATTTTTAAAGAGCCCCTCCCGCAGACATTCCAAAATCCATCCCGACCCGCCCGCCATCCAGAGCCGGGAATTTTGATAGATGATTTCGCGGTCCCTCCACAGCCTGGCCGTGCTGTCCACCTGCAGCCGCGGCCCTGGACGCGTCAAATCCGGACACTCCCCGCAACCCGTCCGCCATTTTCCACAGTCCAGCGCATGGGAACAATACCCCGTCATCGCCTGCATGTCATGCATGGACCACACCACCGGCTTATAATGCGATAGGGATATCAAGGAAAACGGATTGAAATACCCACCATAAAGATTGTGCACATGGATCACATCGCAGGCCCGCACCATGGGATGGTCCGTCAGGCCATGACTGCCCCGCAGCTCGTAATCGGGCAATCCCTCCGCCAAACACCGGGCCTGACAGGAGGCGTCCACCAGCGCGGAAAAAGCCACGGCGGGCGAATCCGCCACCACTTTCCGCCCCACCAGCATCTCCGCCCGATGCCCCGCCTCCCGCTGCACCCGCAACAAATCACCCGCAAGGCGCTCCGCCCCTCCATGCACATCCCAGGCATTCAGATGCAATATGGATAACACCTTTCCGCCACTGTCTTTATGCCCTTCTGTCAAGCTGTCCCTGCTCATGCGAAAACCTCCCCCCGCAAGGTTTCACGCGATTCCGTGCAAGGATTGAAAACCGCGTGGTGCATGCCGTTTTATACGCGGTCCACGGCGTCGGACAACATCCAAAATCCCGCCAGTCGATGCCGCCGCCCTCCCAACACCATGACCCCGGCCATCACCAATCCCCAAACTCCAGGCTCGGGAATCACCACGAATCCGATATCGCTCAGATACGCCAAATCAATGGTCGTCAGTGATTTACGGCTTCCCGTGGCCAGCGATGGCGACATCAGGGCCTCCTGGGCGAGCCCATCGCTCAACCGATACCCCATCAACCCGGAAACCAAGTGGCCGCCACTGACGCCCGGGTCGCCGGAAAGCGCGTTCCAGCTAACCGAACTCCCCAGACCGATCGAGTGCAGCAACTCATGAAGCGCCACGGAATAGAAATCATTCTCGCCCGGACCCGGGAGGGACATGCCAAAATTCCAGGAGCTGTCCAACAAGGAAAAATTGTCAGTGACCGAGTCGTTATTGGTGTCCGAGTCGAACCAAAGGCTACCCATGAAACTGCCGTAGTCGAATTCATAGGGATATCCTCCCACCGTGCCCGAGAAGCTGCTGATGATAGGACCACTGCCCCGCGTCATCACAAGATCCGACGCCACCCCCATGGCCGTCACCGCATTGGCAAACTCCTCGGGAACGCCCGAGCCATTGATCCCCAACCCCGCGTTCACCGCCGGCCCGCCCTGCCCAAGGGTGATGCCGCCCAGATTTCTCCAACCCACAAAGACCCGGATCTCGTCCTCGGCGAAGCCCGGGCTCAGGTGGGGATTTGGCAGGGAAACACTGGCACCGGTCACCGGGTTGAAATACGATAAACTCCACGTGACTTCGGCCGTGGTGCCATTGCTGTCGCCGGTGATTTTGTTGGACACCAGCCCGCCCAGCTGATGGTCCACCAACACATCCGAAATATCCGCCGCCGCCCGCTCCAAGGTCGCCCGGGCCTCGCTCCCCACGGTGAAAAAAGCCGACGTGTCATGCGAGTAGTCGATCACCAAACGCCCCGCCACCGCCGCGGCGGAGCTTGAAAAAAGAAGGAGAAAAACGGCCGCAAGAGATTGGCGGGGAGATCGAAACATGAAAATTATTAAACTTATGCTGAATATTTTGCAAAACGAATTTTATCTAAGTATTTGGTTTTCAGACGATTGAACACCCTCCGCCCCAAGCGCGCTTCCGGCGGTTCCCATCACCCCCGCGCGTCCCGCCGCCACATGCCAGTCGGTCGTGCTGACCGGAAACACTGGAAGGACAAGGCACTTCCCCTATTCTTGCACTTGCAGCCTGCCCGCCAAGGGGCACGATTCCCCCACGCTTAGGCACGGATAGCTCAGCGGTAGAGCGGCTCGTTTACACCGAGTTGGTCGGGGGTTCGATCCCCTCTCCGTGCACCATTTCGCGATTCCCGATCCAACCAGCTGATTGGGATAATGTCCCTATCGGATTGACAGGTCCATCGCAATGCGTCGTATGAAGTTCTGTCAGCGATGCCCATGATATCGGCATTTTATATCGGCGACCCGCCGGAATTGCTTCAAGGAAAATCAATGCCTCCTCTCCGCCACTTTTTGCTAGCCCTGCTCTGTCTCCGCCTTGTGGGTGGCGATACTGCCTTGCTGCAGATGGTGGCTTGGACAGGCATGGTGCTTTCCCGCTCCTCCCAGCAAGGGGTGGAACAAGTTGTGCAAAACATCCTTGAGGGAAAGGATCCCTGTGAACTGTGCAAGGTTTTGAAAAAGTCGGATCTGCATGAAAACGGGGAAGTTCCGCTGCCGGGCGGTCTGGTGGTGAAGGTGAAATCGAACGAACTCGTTCCATCCGAAAACGTTGAATTTCCGCCGATCCAGTGGCGGGATCACGCCGCAATGTCCCGTCCTGAACCCCCGGGCGGACTCCTGATCTGCCTGAGGACCGCCCCGGCTGTGCCACCTCCCGAGAGGGCCTGACCGCGGCCCGATGCCTCCTTGGCAGGGAATTCATCCATCAGTTTGAAAACCCGGCGGATGATCCCGAAGCCGTCGCATTGACCCTCCTGCCCGGCGTGACCGGCTTTGTGGAGACCATGCCGTGCAACGCCTTGGACGCAAAGCGGACCGCAAGCCAATCCGATGGGCCTCGCCGTGCCCAATAGCCGGAGGAAAATCAGTTCGATTTTTCTCCCACCCCACAGCGCCATCCCGCCCCGCGGGCAGGGCTGCGACCCACACAATCCCGGTCAATCCGTGCCGGAATCACCAGCTCTAACTATTACTCCGAAAATCCATGATCACTCTTAACAAATTTGCCCTGAACTGCTGCCTCATCGCCCTCCTGGCCCCTGCCCAGGCCCAGTCCTTGGAAAACCCTGCTCCTGCTCCTGCTCCTGCTCCAACGCCAACGCCAGCTGCGGGCCCGGCGTCATCACCGGAAGCAATCCTGGCGACCGGCAAAGCAGTGTATAACACAACTTGCATCGCTTGCCATCAGCCCACCGGCCTCGGTCTGCCGCCGCTGTTCCCTCCGCTCAAGGGCTCCGACTGGGTTGCAGCTCCAAAGCCGGGACGCGTCGTCCGTATTGTGCTGCACGGTGCCGCGGGACCGATCAAGGTGAACGGAGTCGCCTTCAACGGAACCATGCCCGGCCATGGCGTTCAACTGACGGATGATAAAATCGCCGCAGTGATCACCTACATCCGTCAGGAATATGGAAATAAGGCATCGCCTGTCAGCACCGAATACGTCGCCGCCGCCCGCGCAGCGTTCAAGGACCGGGGCGCTCCATGGACAGAGGCTGAATTGCTGGCGGTGCCTGACAAGTAACGGATAACAAATCGGAAATTCCAATATCAAAATCAAAATCCATCCCCGCTTCCATCCCTCTGCCTCGCGGCTCATCCTCATTTCCCGGACCGGCCGCTTCATGAGGGATGGGAGCCCACCCGCCCTTGCCTGACATTTCCCTTCCATCCAAAAGGAACCGGGACTTCTTCTGAATTCCTGGCGGACGCCGCTTCCGTCAGGGGGGCGCGTTGGCGCGTATTTTTCCTATTCGTGGTCGGGTTGATGTTTTTGAACCAGCCAGGCCATGAGTGCGAAGGTTCCCAGGAGGGGGGCGAAAAAAAGATCGAAGGAGACGAGCCCACCTGGCGCGTTGGTGGCTTTCCACAACACGAACACGCCGGATAACAAGCTCCATAATGAGCTCAGTAAGAGCACTTTGCCGGCCCGCTTGCCGACGATGATCGAGAAAGCAATGCCCAGGACAGCCGGTTCAGTGGTGACAAGCAACAAAAGCAACCGGTTCTCCGGCGACTGCAATAAAGGAATCATGGGAAATCAGCTTAGATTTAACTCTTTCGCAATACAACCAGTTACCCGGTTTTCTGTTTCCCGCACCGAAAGCCGGCCCTTGGAGCGTTCCCGGATTTTTCCGGCTAGGCTGTCCCATCGGGGACGCGCGTCCATGAAAAGTGAGGGATGCAGGTTGACAATGCCCCTTGTGGACCGCCAACCGAAAGTATATTCCGGGTTTCAAAGCTGCCCGATCCTCCACCTGACTCATCACTTCACTGTGTTCAAATAAAATGCCGGATTTCCCAGCGCTGATACTCGGACTGGGGCTGAGCGCCTTCGGGAGCGCGGCCCTGGCCGGCGCTCCCGTGAGCCGCGATGAAAAATCAGCGGGCGGAGAGGCCATGCCGGAGCTGAACGCCGCGGAAGTCCAGCAAACCCTGCAATGGTTGAAGGACCATGCTCCGGACCCGGCAACGCTGTCCCAGGATGCCCTGAACCGGGCCGCGCTCCAACAATTGCTGGCATCCGGGAAAACCGGAGCCACCCTGCTGCCCGCCACATCCGCTGCCCCCCCCGCATCCGGGCCCGGGACTTTGTGGGGACCGGCGGGCGGGGGCGCGGTTTATGTCAGGAAAGGGATGGGGGATGCCGCCGGGAAGCTGGATGCCCTGCGCCATTATCTTTCGGATTTGCCTGCGGAAATGAAGGTTGTCATTTTGGATCTGCGTGTGCCGGGCGGGGAGGAAAAATTGGCCGGGGCGGCGGACTGGGCCGGGCTTTTCCTGCCTGCAGGCACGCCACTTTTTCACCTTCGGTCCTCCGCCTCCGCCCCGCCCGTGGCCGTGGCCGTGGGTGACACTGGCGCGCCCGTTTGGAAAAGGCGGGTTTGGCTCCTGGTGGACGGGGAGTCCGGACCGGCCGCGGAGTTGCTGGCGCATTGCCTTGTCAGGCACCGGGTGGCGGACCTGACATTTGGCGCGCCCACCCCGGGCACCATGCTGGAGTATAAAAACCAACCCATGGGAAAGGCCTGGGTCCTGCGCCTGCCTTCCCTGAGTGTGGACTGGCCGGACGGAACCCGGCTCTCGGGCACCAGCCTCAACCCGTCCATTCCTATCAAATCAACGCCTGGACCAAAGGCCGCGCTGATGTCCCTAACGGATCCGGCGCGGCTCGCGGAATACCTGCTGGAAAAGGAGCCCGCCAGACCCAGCGAGGCCGCCCTGCTCGCGGGAACTCCGGTCGAACTGCTCTCCCCCGACCTGACCGCCCCGGCCGCCCCGGATCCTACCGCCGCGGCCAGACCCGATGCCGTGCTCCAGCAGGCACGCGACCTGGTGCTGACGGCGGATTTTCTAAACTTGGACGCGCCCGTGGAAATCAAGCGCGCCGAGCCGGGGAAATGAAATCCGCGTTGTCCACCGCCTCACAAAATCCCGGACCTCCCGCCCTCCCTCACGGACCCCGCCCACAGGCGTCGCCAATGCCCGCCGCCAAGCGTCCGGCTGTTCCGTGCGCTGCCTGTTCGACTGCCTCGCGGAGCCGGCGGTGGGCAGCATACCCTCGTCAATGTGTTCACCGGAAAGGCTTGAAATGGAGTTCCGAAGCGGTTATCACCCGGCACTCCCCATGACTGATCCCGTGAATGACAGACTCGATACCATGCAGCGCATCGAGTTGGCGTCGGGAGTGGAGATCGAGCTGCATCCGGCGGGGCCGGTGGTGCGGGCCAAGGCGTGGCTGATCGATTTGTTATGGATGGGCGCGGCCTACGCCATCGGATCCATCGCCGCGGGGCTGATCGGCGCATTGGTCGGGGCCGAGGGATACTCGGGTTTGATGGCCTTGTTCATGTTTTTCATGAGCTGGGGTTACCGCGTTTTGTATGAAAGATTGAAGGGAGCCACTCCGGGGAAAAAATCGTGTGGATTGCGGGTGGTGATGACGGACGGCGGGCCGGTCACGTGGACCGCCGCTATTTTGAGAAACTTGTTACGGGTGGCCGATTTCCTACCGGCGGCGTATGTGACGGGATTGATGAGTTGCCTGCTCAGCCGCCGCTTCCAGCGCCTGGGGGATTTGGTGGCGGACACGATGGTCGTTTACAGCCATCCGCGGGCCATGGCGGTCTCCCTCATGCCGGATGGCGCCTGGACGGAGGCGGTGCGTCCGTCCGTGGCCCTGACAAAAGAGGAGCGGGTGGCGGTGATCCGTTATAACGAGCGCCTCCCCATGTGGTCCCAGGGCCGCCGGGAGGAGCTGGCCGCCCAACTGGAACCCCTGACCGGAGCGACCGGAGCCGAAGGTGTGCGCCGCCTCGCGGGCATCGGCTTCTGGCTCCGCGATTCCTAACTTTATCAAACCGTGACCCAGCTCCGCTTCGAACAGGAACACTCCGCCCGATGGACGGAGACGGAGCTGCTGTTGGAGGCCGCGAAAAAACGCCGCTTTTCCCCGGAGCACGTGAAGCTGCCCATGTTATACCGGCAGCTTTGCGCGGACTTGTCGCTGGCCCGGCACCGCATGTATGGCGCGCGTCTGTGCGGCCGGTTGAATGAATTGGTGATCGGCGCACGGGAAATCCTGACGCGCGGGAAATTGATGGACAAACGGGATCATCCGGCGCGTCTTTGGTCGAGCTGCCCGCGCGCGGTGCGCCGGGAATGGCGGCTTTTCTGGCTGAATATGCTATTGTTCTGGGGCCCCTTCGTGGCCTTCATCATCGCGGCCTACAGCAATGAACGCTGGATCTTCGCGGTGCTGGACGCCGATATGATGAGCAATCTGGACGACATGTATGGCACGGACAATCTGGAGGCCTATCGTGGAAAATTCGGCTCGGATTTCGCGATGTTCGCGTTTTACATTTATAACAATATCAGCATCGGCCTGCGCACCATCGCCGGTGGCGTTCTGGCGGCGGTGGGAGCGTTGTTTTCGACCGCCTATCAAGGTGTTGTTTTGGGAGCAGCCTTCGGCTATGTGCACTATGCGGGGCACACGGACCGGTTTTATGCGTTTGTGGCGGGGCATTCCGCCTTTGAGTTGATGGGGCTGGTGATCTGCGGCGTGGCCGGCACGAGGCTGGGCATGGCGGTCCTGAATCCGGGCGACCTCTCGCGGGCGGATGCCTTGAAAGAGACGGCGCGCGGTGCGTTGCCATTGATCTACGGCGGGCCGCTGCTGGTGTTATTGGCGGCGTTCATCGAGGGCTTCTGGTCCGCGTCGTCCGCGCCCGCCGGGTTGAAATTATTGGTGGGAGCGGTCATCTGGGTGCTGCTGGCAACATGGTTGTTATTCGCGGGGAGGGGCGGCAGGGATGAGGCTTGACCATATATCGGCCGTGCTGCGGCCACGCTCGGATGCGGAGGCGGTGGACCTTGGCCTGGCCATGGTCCGGCGACATGCGGCGGGCGTTTACGGCGGATGGCTGACGCTGATCCTTCCGCTTTGGGCCCTGCTGATCCTTTTGCTTCCTGACAATCCCAGCCTGATGGTGCTCATCGC
>JAQGPD010000275.1 GCA_028293305.1 Verrucomicrobiales bacterium
ACCCCGGGCGAAATCGGCGGGATGAAAGGGGGAGAACTCGAAAATCATCATTCCCATGTGGTCGCGGATCGACTCACAGGGTTTCAGGAAAGATGTCAGGAAAAGCTCCGCGTTGAGAAAATGCGGGTTGGCCCGGCCGGCTTTCGCGCCGTGACGGGGGAGGTTCGGAAAGCGTTTGATCGTGATGTCGTCCGTGACTTTGAAAGTGAATCGGAAACCCGGTTTCACCTGGGCCGCCAAAGCCCGCAGGCGGTCGGCCGTTGGGAATTGATAGTAAGCGGCGTCCACGCACACGGTGGGAAAGAGTTCGGCATACTCGGAAAGGCAATGTTGCTCGAAGCGTTTTTCCGAGACCTTGCCGCGATGGATATAACGTTGCTCATCATAAACGGTCCCGAACCAGCCGGGATATTTCCATGAGGAGGTCCCCAGCCAGACCCCATCGGAGGCGGCATCCGCCAGTTCCCGGCGCAGGCCTTGATAGTCGAAGGATTCATTCAGCATGGGACGGCGGGGCGGATGAAAAGTGGTGCGTGCAATCAGCATCCGGATGGAGGATCCGCAATATTTTTCCGCTGTGCGTTGGGTTTTATAACAAAAAACCGGCCCTTGGAAAATTCCAAGGGCCGGCTCGATTTTCAGCTGGTGCGCTTTATTCAGGCAAGGTTCACGGGCGGCGCACGCGGACGAAGAACCGCGTCGGGATGGTGCCGCCGTTCAGCGAAGCCGCGTCGAAGGTCACGCTGGTCTGCGCGCCGACATCTCCGGTGACCGTGCCGGCGGAGGACCATGGAGCTGTCAGGCTGGTGTTGAACTCCAGCTCATAAATCACTCCCGTGGTGGAAGGGAAGGTGACGGTGACGGTGCCCGGGGTGGGGCCGGGAACGGCGCTGGAGATGGCGAAGTCCGAGCTGGTGGAGGTGCCGCTGAGGGTGAGTCCCTCCGGTCCGCCGACGAGACGCCAGTTTCCGGTGTCGGCGTCGTTGTTGAAGGAACCTTGGGCGGCATACAATTCGAAGTAAGCGCCGCCGCCTCCTTCAAACCAGATGAACTCAACTTCATGCGGGCCTTCTGTCAGGGTAGCCACCGCGCGGGCATCGGAATTGCCGGTGCCGAAACGGAAGTAGGCGGTGTCGCGCAGGGCGGGATCGATGAACGAGGCGCCTGACACTTTGGAGAACACCGCGCCATCGATGCGTAGCGCATAGCCGTCATCCGAATGAACGCCGAAGGTCCATTCCCCGCCTTGGCCTGCGGGGATTTCGATAGTGGCTTTGGCGATGCCGACGAGCCCGTCATCGGCTCCCAGGCTGCCGCCGAATTCGAAATCCGCGACTTGATAGGCCGGCGTCGCGCTGTTGGCGTTGAACAGGCCGAGGTCCAGCTGGCCGCCATCCAAATCCGCGTGGTTCAGATAGGGTGTCGTGCCGTCGGTGTTGGTTCCGGTATTGTTGATAACGGAATTCAGGGCATTGTAGATGTTATCGCCCTGGGCGGGGACGCCACGGATGAAGCGGATGCCCCAGTTCGCCGCGCTGCCGGCGGGGCCGGGCAAAGTGGCGGGAAGGAACGGAGTCGGAGCCGGAGCAGCGCTGAAATTGCCCAGCAATTGCCAGGCGCCCGTCCCGCCCACGGTGCCGAAAGCGCCGGGAGCCGAGAAGATTTCCCAACCTGCGCCGCCTTCGCCTTCCTGTGCGATGAAGAACACCTCATAGTTCCCCGCCGTGGGAATGTTGAGCACCGCAAGGGTCGGATTGTCATTGAAACCAGGCGCATAGACCGTGTTGCTGGTCTTGGGATCGAGGGCTCCGGTGCCGCTGGTTCCGGTGAACCAGGCGTTGGGAACTTTGATCGCCCAGCCATCATCCGCCAGAACTCCCAGGGTGTAGGCGCCGGCAGCCGGGAAGTTGATAGTGGCTTTGGCCACCGTGATCAGGTCATTGTCGTCGCCGGGGGTGTTGCTGAGGAATGGAATGTCGTTATTGAACAATCCGCCGCCGGCATTTCCGCGGGCACCGTCGTTGTCATTGAAGTTAATGACAGGGGCCGTGCCGTTGACCACCGTCGCACCGCTCAGGTCGCCGGAAGCCAGCGAAATGGCTCCTTCCAGCGTGCGGCCGTAGGCTGCGCGGATGTCCCTGACATCCCAGGTTCCGGCGGTCGCGCCGGTGGGAGTGGGGGGAAGCGTGGCGGGAATCAAAGGACTCGTGGTGCCGCCGCCGACGAGCGACCAGGCAGTGCCGGAGGTGTTATTGATGAAATCGCCATTGGCCCAGGCTACTTCATTGTAGGCTCCGCCCACGCCCTGGAACCAGACGAATTCCACGACATACTGTCCGGCGGCAGGGAATTGACAGAGCCCGCGGGTGTCGCTGTTTCCAGTGCCATCCGGGAACAATATGGTGCGTGGATCGGCGGGATCGATGAGGCCTAGACCCGCTTTGTTGATGAAGGTCGCGCCTTTGATCCGCAGGGCGAATCCATCGTCGCTCTGCACCCAGAAGCTGCGTTGCAATTCCGCGGGAGTGGTGCCCGTAATGTTTATCAACGTCTGGGCTCCCTGAATGATGTTGGCATCCTGCGCGGCGGTGTTTGTCAGGAATGGCTGGTCAAAACGGAAAAGTCCGGCCCCGCCGCCATTGGTGTCGGGATCGTAGAAGTTCATGTAATTGGCCACGCCATCCACAAAAGTGGTGGGTGCGAGGAGTTTGTCGACCGCCCTGCCAATATTGCCGGGATCAATGACTCCGTCCGTCACTTCACGCACGTCCCAAACGCCGGCAATCGGAGCAAGCGCCAGGATATTCGCCTCGGGGAAGACCGGAGTTGTCAGGGAACCGCTGACCGTGATCGGCAGGTTGTTCTGGTCCCGGAAGTCCAGTTGATAGGTGTGGCTGCTGCGGCTGGTCAGGGGGGTGGGAGGATTGTAAACAATCGTGGTGATGCCGCCGGCTTTGGTGACGGAAGTCGCCGTGACCGTCGCGCCGTCAATACTCAGGGAATCCACTGTCGCGGGAGTGACCACGCTGGTGGCTCCGAAGTCCGAGATCCGGAATGTATAACCGGTCGTGGAGGCCACCGCCTGGGTCACGCTGGCCTGCGGGGCCGGGGTGGTGGTCAGGGAAACGTTATCGAAATGGTGGGCCTCCCATTCCCCGCCGGTGCGGGCGGCGAAGACCATGCGGCCCCCGCTCGGCACCCAACCGGTGGCGAGATTGTCCACGACCTTGGTGCCTTTCCAAAAGACATCCAATGTGCCGTCCGTCTTCAGATCGACTTTGAAGCGGGCCCATCCGGCGCTGCCGATGGGGCCGGTTTGCAGGGAATTCACATCATCCACGGCTCCGTTGCGCGTGGTGGCGGGGACTTCCAGGAGGATTCCGCCATCCAGCTTGATGCTGAAGCCGACGACGTCGCCGTTGCCATTGTCGTAGGTGTCGAACCCGATGGATAGGCCTGTGGGCGTGCCTTCCTCGGCAGCGCCGGCGTTGAATCCGACGCCGTCATCCAAGGTGTTATCACCGGTGCGGGCGAAGTTGAGGCTGAATCCATCCGCCGGATTTCCGGTGCCGTTGCCGATGCGGCAATCCACCTCGAAAACGAAGGATTGGATAGCGAAACCGGTGTCGAGATCCGGAAAGATCACGGTGGAGGTGGTGCTGCCGACGGCGTCGGTCAGTTTCAGATAGCCGCCGGGGTTGCCGTCGGTGGTGCGGACCTCGGGGGAAGCTCCGGCGATAGTGTAAATCGTCAAGCCGGTGGCACCGGCCGAGAAGTCGTTCGTATAGGTGCCCGCCATGAGGCAGGCGGGCAGCGTGATGAGGCAGAGCGGTGCTGCCATCACCGCGGACAAGCGGGTGTGGGTCATGTTACTGGGGGGGGAGTTGCTTTGTTGGGTTTCACCGACGGAATCGGCAGTGAAGTCCCGTTTTTATGCTGCCCCCTATTAATTCCCCATGAACGATGAACTTATTTAACTCATTAAATTACAGTCGATTATGAAAGCTGCTCAGTGCGATTTCGTGAGAATCGGATGAACATTCCGCATCTGCGTATAGCAGATGTTCACTTGTCAGGCCGGCTCCAATCCTCTCTTAATTCGGTGGGGTGGTGGTGAACTTGCCGAAGATGGTTCCCGTCATTGTTTTGTTTTCGTGGGTGTGGAATTCGTCGATGGTGGTGAAGCCGTTTCCATTGTTGGAGCCGAAGCTGAGCACCAGGTAAAAGGTCTGCCCTTTGATGGTGGTGCTGAATTTGGTGCTGACTTCGGGAATGTAGACATAGTCGGCATCGTCATCATCCATCTGCTTTTCGGTTTGCTTGTTCCTCCAGTCATTTTTCTTATCCTCCTTGGTGTTGGGGGTGCTGAGGAGTTGAAAAGTGAAGGGCAGGGTTTCCGTGACGCCGGGGGTGGTGAAGCTGAGATTCACGGTCAATTGCACGCTGGTGGCATTGGTGCCGGAATAAGTGCTGCCGTTGTAATAAGAGAGGCTGCCCAATTCAAAGAACTGGTCCGGTGCGATGGAACTAAAGGACCGGCCGGTGAAGCTGAGGGAATTCGGCTGCGTAAAGCCTGACTGGACGGCTGGACTTCCGAAGGTAAAGAGCGGGCCGGTGAGCGGCCCGAGGAGATTGCTGACCAGTCCCGGATCGCCTTTGGGGTTTTTAAAAACACCCGTGCTGGTGCCGCTGAAGAAGATGGTTTCATAAAGCGCGGTGGATACCGCGCTTTCCTCATAACGGTCAGGGTCCAGAGGGGCGCTGTAGGCGCGGACTTCCGTGGCGAGGGCCTGGGGAATGGATAGGGGCGTGCCGTCCCAGCGGAGCCAGGCCCCATTGGAAATGGAATAATAGGTGTCGGCGGTGTTGGAGGGATTCGGATTGATCAGGGAGACTTTCAGGTCAGGGTTGAAATCCGAGTCGTTGTAGAGGGCACCCGGTTTGGAAAAGGTCGGCGCCTGCAGGACCTGGATGGCGCCTCCGGAAGCGGGCGCCGAGACTGGGGAGTGGGTGGAGATGGCGCCTTGGCGCGGTGCGGCCGCGGATGATTCATTTTCCGCATAGTTCCAAATCCATTTATTGGAATTGTCGAGTGCCAGCACGGTGGAGCGCTCCTCACCGATGGCGGCGGTTGGGGCCACCGAGTTGTCCAAAACGAACTCCCGGAAGCCGCTGCCGTCGGATTTCAAGATGAACGATTTTTTTGAATTGTCCCAGACCGCTTTCATGGTGGAGGCGTCGCTGGAGGTGATGCCCAGGAGCCGGGGATCGATCATGCTATTGCGCAGGCCGGCGATTTTGGACCGGCTGGTGCTGGAGGCCACTGTTTTCAGCTTGGCGATCACGGAAGGGCCGGTGGCCGTGGCGGGGATATCGCCACCGCTGAGCACGTAGGCCCGCACGGCGCGGTTCAGGGCCGCGACGTCCTGTTGGAGTTTCACTGCTTTAACGGAATTTCCCGAGCCTGAAAAGTTCAGAATGGCCACCGTGGCGACGGAGGATATAGCGGCGACGACAATCAGCAATTCCAGCAGGCTGAACGCGTCTTTTCCCCGAAGGATGCGGATGACGGAGGGTTGGGGGGTGGGAGGGCAGGGTCTCATGATATGACCCCGGAAAGATAGTGTTAACTATAATTTCCGCAACAAATTATGTTTTTCGTAACTATATACGTCTCAGCCACTTATATGAACGCTTCGCGGGTGTTTATTCAGAAGTTTTGAGTAGTAAAAGCCCGCGACGGTTCGAGCAAATAGGGTCAAAGAGTCACTGTTAGTTTGTCTGGTTTTTTCCCGTCAGCTTGCGGACAGCCTGCAGCCACTCCACGACCAGGGCACCGCCGGTGGTTCCTTTCCTGGCGTTTTCAGGAATGGTGGCGCCCCAATAAAACGTGAACCATCCGTCGGTCCCATGGGAAGCCAGGCGGAGGAAGTCCACCGTTTCCGGGATGCTGGCGGAGAGCGGGAAAATCTCCTCAATGACCAAGGGTTTTCCAATGTTATAAGCCTCGAGGGCCGCGAGATCCTCCGGCAGTTTTCCGCTGCGTGGATAAAGATGCACGCTGACAAAATCCAGCGGGCCATGGACTTCCGGGGCGTAGAAGAGCGGCTTGGCACCCGGAAAGACCTGGGCCCAGGGGATGACTCCGACAGTGATAGGTGTCCTGGGGTCCTCACGGCGGATCGCGGCGCACAGGCGGCGGACCCATTCGGCGGCGATGGCGGTTTCCGTTCTTCCGGCCGCCTTCGTGGTGATGCGCTGGACGTAGTGTTTTCCTTCCAGGGGCTTGCCGGGCAGCCAGTCCTGGGGATCTTCGCCGCCGGAGACGAGGGGTTCGTTCATGAGATCATAACAAAACACCGCGTTTCTCCCCCTGGCGACGCGCGCGATCGCTGACCAGAATTTTTCCTGAACGGTCCAGCGGCTGTTTTCGTCCAGGGAGGAATACCACATCGGAACCCGGTCTTTGAGATAGCATCCAAGGCCGGTTAGGTTCACATACAGCT
Source organism: Verrucomicrobiales bacterium (assembly GCA_028293305.1). GTDB lineage: Bacteria > Verrucomicrobiota > Verrucomicrobiia > Verrucomicrobiales > V1-33 > CAIZWU01. The sequence continues at coordinate 6,507 of JAQGPD010000275.1, forward strand.
GCTCGCGCTCTCCCAAATCCAAAAGCCTGCCCAGGCGCGTCAGGTTTTCCGCATGAAACGTGTCCGGGCCGGTCATGAATTGGCAGGTTTGCAGGTGAATGCGGACGGCATTCAATCCCAGGGCCGACATTTCCTGGAAGTCGGATTCCACGGTGGACCATTCCTTTTCCCAATAGTCCTCCAACAACCGGCCCTGGTCATCCCTATCGTAATTGGCTCCGCGGATTTCGAACCGATGCTCCGGGTTTCCCCTCACAAAAAATTGTTTGTTTTCGGAAATGCGGATGGCGGGCAACCCACCATAGGCGACGGAAGCGCCGGGCGGGCTGGCCGTTGGTGGAATCGGGTTTTTTTCCTGAGGGATGGCCCGTGATCCCATGGCGGAAAAAAGAGCCAGGCAGGTGACGGCCATCCGGCGCATGGGTGAAAACGGGAGGCGGCGCATGGCGGCTGGGGTGGGATGGATTCAAGGTCGGTGCCGCGGCCCGAAGATGTCAGGCGGGCGTGGCGGCGAGGAGGGTGGCTTCCATTTGCGCGGCCTGTTCCGGGGTGTCGATGCCGGGGCTGTCGTGATCCGTGATGACGCAGTGGATGGCGGCCCCGTTTTCCAAGGCCCGGAGCTGCTCCAGGCCTTCTGTCAGTTCCAGCAGGGACGGGGGCCAGGCGACGAATTGTTGGAGGAAAGCGCGCGAGAATCCATAGAGCCCCATGTGGCGGTAAACGGGCAGACCGGGCACGGCGTTTCTTTGATAGGGGAGCGGGCTGCGGCTGAAATAGAGGGCGCGGCCGCGGGTGTCGAGAACGGCTTTGACGACGTTGGGATCGTGCTGGAGGGCGGGGTCGTGCAGGGGATGAACGGCCGTGATCATGCCGATGCCGGGATCCGCGGAAAGGCGGGCCGCGAGCTCTCCGATGAGGGCGGGGGAGATAAGGGGTTCGTCGCCCTGGACATTGATGAAGTGGGTGGCGTGGGGATCGGAAGCGGCGGCTTCGGCCAGTCGGTCGGTGCCGCTGGGGTGGTCGGGAGATGTCAGGACGGCTTCCGCACCGAAGGCCGCGGCGGCGTCCATGATGCGTTGATCATCCGTGGCGATGATGACGCGGCTGAGCGCGGGGCAGGCGATGCAGCGCCGCCAGGTGCGCTCAATGAGGGATTGCCCGGCGATGAGATGCAGCGGCTTGCCGGGGAATCGGGTGGAGCCGAAACGGGCGGGGATGACGGCGGTGACGGGCATGGGGGAAAATTTGGAAATTAAGAAATTTGGAAATTGGGAAATGTGGGAATTTGGAAATGGGGTGATCCGTTATGCGGGAGTGGGGGTTAGGAAAGGGGGGTGGGTTTCCCGTGCGTTGTTGGGGATCTTTCCTGAAGGAAGGCCAGGAAGCCCCAGAGAAGGGCGGCGAGGAGGAGGACGAAGGGAAGGACGAGGAGGGCTTTGGAAAGGCTGGCCCAGCTGTCCGAGAGATGGCCGACGATGCTGGGGGAGGAGAGATCGCCGAACAGATGGATGATGAAAATGGAGCCTGCCATGGCGCTGGCGCGGAGGGCGGGGGGGGCGGATTCCAGGATGAGGGTATTGATAGGGCCGGTGCCGAGGAAGCAGCAGAACATGGCGACGGCGAGGGCGGTCATGCCGGTGATTTTGTCAGGCGAGGAGAAGGCGACCCAGGCGGCTGGAGCACCCAGAAGCATGGAAAGCGCGAGAGTGCCGGCGTAACCGCTGCGGCGTCGTTTTTGCCAGGCGGTGGCGGCCAGGCCCCCTAGCAGGGTGCCCGCGAGGCCGGCGCCCACGAGGACATAGCCAAAAAATTCGGAGGCTTTTTCCACGGGCATTCCGTAGGCGCGGTGGAGGAAGCTGGGGCCCCAGTGAGCCATGGCGCCGAGGGCGAAGGTGTAGGCGGTGTAGCCCCAGACGCTGAGATTGTAGTCCCGGCCTTTGAAAAGCGCGGCGACGTCCTTCCAGCCTGGAAGCTTGTGACTGCCATCGGGACTGCCGGTGCGGGCGGGCTCCTTGAAAGGCAGCAGCAGGAGGGCCAAAACCAAACCGGGGGCTCCCGCGTAAATGAAGGCGTGCCGCCATCCGTATTTCGCGGCGATGATGCCGCCCACGACGCTGCCAACGGCGGCGCCGATGGGGATGGCCGTGTAAAAAAGCGTCAGGGCGTTGTTCCGTTTTTCAGGTGGATAGACATCCGACAGCCAGGCCGGACTGACGGTGGCATAACTGGCCTCGCCGACTCCCACCATGGCCCTCCAAAACAGGAGCATGCCAAGGCTGGCGGCGAATCCCGTCATGATGGTGGCGGAGCTCCAGATGAGGATGCCGCCGGCGATGAGCCATTTCCGGGAGGCGCGGTCGCCAAGCCAGCCGAAGAAAGGAGATGTCAGGAAATACCCCAGCATGAAGATGGTGGCCAGACTCCCGGCTTTGGCATCATCCAGCCCGAGGTCTTTTTGCAGGCCCGGGAGGACTGCCGACAGGACGTAGCGGTCGAAGTAATTGAACAGATTCAATCCTGTGAGGATAACCAATGTCTGACGGGGAGTGAGGGAGCGCACGCGTGGTGATTACATGCAATTTCCCGCCGCGACAAGAAGGGACACGCGGACCGGGGAAGGGGAAAACCCGGCCGGGATCAGGGGCGATTGAAAAGCTGGAAAGCAGCGCCACGGTCGGGCGTGAATAAATCCTGGAAGCGCCGCCGGCTGATGCTGTGGGCCGGGCTGTTGATGCTCGGGGGAGCGGTGTGGCTGGGTGTTTATGCCTGGGATCAGGGGTTCACGAAAAAATGGCGCGGACTCATCGCCAAGGAACTGGCGAAACACGGACTGCGCGCGGACATCGGCCGCCTGACGCTGGATCCGGTGGAGGGATTGACGGCGCGGGATGTGAAGTTGTTCGATATGACGCACCGCGACCAGCACTTGGCGGACATCGACCGGATCAGTCTGGACGTGGATGTGGCCCGGCTGGTGAATCAGGAGGACTTCCTGCGGACCATCCATCTGCAAAAAGCGGACGTTTCCCTGCCGGTGGATCCCGGGGATCCGAAAAGTGAGTGGCTGACGGTGAAGGATCTGAATGCGCGGCTGGTTTTCCAACAGGACCGCATTGAAATCGCGAAGGCGGAGGGAGAAGTCTCGGGCATCGCCGTCAAAGTGTCAGGAAGTGTCAGGAAGCCGCGTTCCGTCACCGCGACGCGGGATGAGAAAGAGCGTGTTAAGGAGGAGCGGACACGGCAATTGCGGGAGATGCGGGATCGGAGGGGAGCGCTGCGATCGGTGCTCAGAATGCTGGACCGTTTTGAAATTCCCAGGGTGGACGGCGTGCCGGCGCGGGCGCACAAGGCGGAGCTGAGCCTGGAGGTGCAGGGAGATTTGTCGGATATAGACAGGATGGAGGTCCGGGCCATGCTGACGGGCGGGGCGCTGCGGCACCGGGGCGGGATGGTGGAAAGTTTTGACGCGTCGATGCGGCTGGCGGATGGATTGCTGACCCTGCACCGTTTGTCCGTGAAGGATGCGCAGGGCGCGCTGAATGCCGCGGCGACGTGGAAAATACGTGAAGCTCCCGGTGTGGATTTTTCCGTGGATTGTTCGCTGGATCTGCAAACGCTGCTGCGCACGGCCCTGGATGAGGCCGCGTGGCTTGGCGAGGTGGTTTGTTATACCCCGCCATCCGTGGTGTGGAACGGGCGGTGGCTGACGGGCGAGACCAATGGCGGCTGGCCGGTCGAAGGGCAGGGGAGGGTGCGGATGGGGAGGTTTTCGACGAAGGGCATGGTTTTTGATGGATTGGAGGCGAAACTGGCGCTGAAGCCGGAGCGGGTGATTTATGTCAGGGAAGGCGTCCTGACACATCATTCCGGGGAAGTCCGCGGACAGGTTTTGATGGGGGGCGCGGGGGGCCGCTATGAGTTGGACTGGCGCATGGCGGTCGGAGCGGCGGCCCCGTTTTTGCCGGAGGGTGGAATGCGGAATTTGTTGGAGCGGTTTGACTTCGACCCGGCCTCGCGCATTGCCGTGAAGCTGCAGGGTGATGGCACCGGGGAGGCCGGGAGCTGGCGGCATTCCGGACGGTTCCAGCTGCGGGATTTTTCCTATCAGGGCACGCCTTTGAAGGAGGTCGCGGCGGGCGTGACGTGGAATCCGGCGGCGGCGGTGCCGCTGGTGTTCCGGGATGCGGTGCTGGAAATGAGCGAGGGGATCGGCAAAGCCAGGGAAGTGCGGTTGGACACGCGTCAGGGTTTGCTGACCCTGGTGGGCGGCGAGGGCACGCTGATGCCGGCGCCTTTGATGCATTTGTTTTTGCCGCCCTTGGGCCGCGAGTTGGAAAAGTATCGATTCGAAAAATCGCCGGAAGCCAGAATGGACGGGGTGATTGATTTGCGCGGGCTTGAGCGCAGCGACTATCGCATTGTGATGAGGAGTCGGAGCCGATGCGGATTGGACGTGGCGGGGAATCCCATGGAGTTCGACCAGGCGGCTGGAAATGTGCATATCTTGGGGCCGTTCCTGAGCTTGGAACTGACCGGAGCCACCGCGCCGGGGACGTCCGCATTTCATCTTTTGAGGTTCGAGGAGGCGGCGCCGGCGGCATTTTCCGGACGTTTTCCGTTGGGGCCAAAAGCGGGGATCAAGCCGGAATGGAAGGTGGACATCCGGGCTCCGGGGCGGGTGAGTCTGGATGTGTTGGGACGGCGATGGCCGTTGGAGCAATTCGCCGGCAGCATGCAGGACAAGGAAGGCGGTCTGAGCGGCACGGGCGGGGCGCAATTGTTGGATGGAAAATTCGGCGCCAGCCTGGAATTTCCGGATTCGCGCAGTCCGGCGCACCATGGCAGCGTGGTGGTGGAGAATGTCTCCTTCGCCCGGTTGGCCGCCATAGTGGACCCTTCCCACAAAACCGAGGGGCGGTTGACGGGCAGCTTTTCCTATCACATTCCCGGAGCCTCCGCCGAGGCCTTGACAGGCAAGGGCGAGGCCACCCTGGAGGAGGCGAATATCTTCGCGCTGCCTTTATTGGGGCCGCTGTCCTCCTTGATCGATGCGCTGATCCCGGGCGAGGATTTGCTATACAGCGTGGCCCGCAAAGCCACCGCCACCTTGTCCGTCGCGGATGGGAAAGTGAGTGTGCCGGACTTCAAGGCGGAGACGGCGGCATTCCGTCTGACGGCGGCCGGAGAGGTCGACTATCTGAAGGATCGGGTGGATTTTCTTGCCAGGGTGAACCTGCGCGGAGCACCGGGGATGTTGCTGTATCCGGTGAGCAAATTGTTTGAATACGCGGCCGACGGAACGATGGCGGACCCGTCCTGGCATCCCCGGTTTTTTGGCGGCCCCTTCCGTCCCAAGGCGGGATCGGACGAGAAGAATAACAAAGAATCGTCAGGCACGGAGGAAGTGAAGCGCGCTGTGGAAATCGAGCAGGATGGCGGCGCGACGACGGAGACCGGCAAACCCAAGCCCACAAACAAGGAAAAGGAAAAGGAAAAAGACCAAGATAAGGACAAGGATGGAGCGAAGGACAAGGACGGGGGAAAAGACAAACCGGCCGATAAATCCAGGGAGGAAACCAAATCCGAAGTTCCCGCCTCCATCCGGGATGCGGAAA
>JAQGPD010000281.1 GCA_028293305.1 Verrucomicrobiales bacterium
TATATCCACCCTGACAATCCGAAGTATTCCGAAACGGAATCCGCGACCCGGAAGCTGTTCGACGAATATGAACTGAAAACCACCCTGGAAAAGGCGGAGGACACTTCCGTGACGGACGGCGAGGCCAAAATCAAATTTGTGCAGCTCACCCAAAAAGTAACCGGCCCCGCCTTCCGGGACAATCGCGTCACCGGCGTGCACACCCTCCGTCAGGACAAAGGAGTGTGGAAAATCTTCGCCACCGAAGCCTCCGGCGTCGTGTATCTCGACGGGGCGTTGTAAAGTGGCACGTCAGAGTGGTCCGCCAACAGAATAGTCCGCTAACAGAGTAGTCCGCTCAGTCCTCTGAGCGGTTCTCAAAGAATCGGCTTCCTCAAAGCATCGGCTTTCTCAAAGACCCGAATAGCTGAATAACCGAATAGCTGGAAAAAGCCAATGCTCTGAATACCGCTCAGAGGACTGAGCGGACTACTCTGATGCGGACTACTCTGGCGGACCACTCTCACGCCACCACTTCCATGATTGGGTTCCCGCTGGAGATCATAATCGGCCGGCCCTGGGCGTCCATGACTTCGCTGCGGGGGTCGATTCCCATGAGATAGTAAATGGTGGCCGCCACGTCGTCGGGGGTGACGGGATTGCTGGCGGGGTGGCTGCCGGTCTCATCGCTGCTGCCGTGGACGAAGCCGCGCTTGGTGCCTCCGCCGGCCAGCAATACCGTATAACAATGCGGCCAGTGGTCGCGGCTGATGTTGCCGTTGATCTTCGGGGTGCGGCCGAACTCGCCCATCCAGACCACGAGAGTTTCGTCCAACATGCCGCGCTGCTCCAGATCCAATAACAAAGTCGGCAACGTCTGCTCGGTGATGGGCAGATGGTATTGCTCAATGATAGGAAACATCCGCGTGTTGTTGAATCCATGCGTGTCCCACCCGCCGCCATCGGTTTTCTGACCGCCGATGCTGTCGCTGAAATAACAAGTCGTGAAGCGCACGCCGCTTTCCGCCAACCTCCGCGCCAGCAGACAGCCCTGGCCGTAGGTGGTGCGCCCGTAGGCTTCGCGCATCTTGTCAGGCTCGGCGGCGATATTGAACGCGTCGCGGATGCGCGGGCTGTTGAGCATGCCCAGGGCTTTCAGATAATATTCGTCCAGCCCGCGCGCCTCCGCGCTGAAATCCATGAGCTTCGCCTGCCGGTCGATGAACTCCTGCAGGCCGCGCCGGTGCCGCAGGCGGTCGATGCTCAGGCTTTCCGGCAGGCTGAACTGCGGGAGACTGAAGGCGCTGTCGTTGGGGTCCGAGGGCACGTAAAGCGGGTCATGTTTTTTCCCCAGGAAGCTGGCGAACTGCCCCGGCGTCGGCGTGCCGTCGGAGATGATGTGTGGATAGGACACATAGCCGGGCATGGCGGGATCCGGCCGCTCTATCAACTTATCGGCAATCGATCCATAGCCTGGAAACAGGTCGATGGATTCCCGCAGACGTTGGTCATCGCTGGGCGGGGCTTTGCCGGTGAGCGCATAATAGCCCGCGGAATTGTGATTTGTCATCTTGTGGTGCACGCTCTTGATCAGCGTCACCTTGTCCATCACCGCCGCGGTTTTGGGCAGCCGGTCATTCACCTCGATGTCCGGACAGGCCGAACGCATGGGTTTGTGAGGACCCCGGATCTTTTCCTCCGCGTCCGGCTTCATGTCGAAGGTTTCCAGGTGGCTGGGGCCGCCCCATTGAAAAAGAAAAATAACACTTTTTGCCCGCACCGGCGGTTTGGGTCCCGTATATTGGCTGGACGCCTGCAGGATCTTCGGAAGCGAAAGCCCCAGCATGCCCAGCGATCCCGCGCGCAGCATGGACCGGCGGGACAACAAGCCGGAGGGATGGAAGGAGGAGCAGGCGGACATGATGGTCGGAGGGTGGACTTTCAGTCCACCAGGGCAGAGGTTGTTCTAACACGTCGCGCGTGGCGCGGGGATCGTTTTTTAGATTGGATATTTTGGATTGGGACGACTGTGAAAATGAAAAAACAGGTGGACTGAAAGTCCACCCTCCTTAGTGCCGCAGCAGGAATTCCTTGGTGTTGATGAGGCTCCAGACGATGTCCTCCAAAGCCGCGCGGCGGGTGGAGTTTTCCGTCAGGAGTGGGGTTAGGAATTGCAGTTCCGCTTCCGTGGGTGGCCGGCTGAGGGTGCGCCAGTAGAGGTCCGTGATGGCCTCGGCCGGGGGCATGGCGGAATCTGTCAGGGTGGCCAGGCGGTTGTCCGAGGCGCTGATGACGCCCGCCACGCCCGGTCCGCTGGTGAGGGTGAAAACCTGGGCGAGGGAGCTTTCGTCACTGCGCTCGCAGCCGCAGGTGGTGGTGCGCGGGGACTTGCCGAATTGTTTCAGGAAGCGATCGTTTTCCGTGGCCGGCATTTTGCGTCCGCCCAGCTTCACGCCGGGAATGGCGGAGGCGGTTTTGGTGTCAGGATAGGCCGCGAATTCCGGCACGCGGTCGAGGGCGGTGTGGATGGCATCCAGCAGCGGCTCCGCGGGAAGGCGGCGCGGGATGGGGTGTGAGTGGTTGACCAGATCCTCCGCATTGCCCGGGAGCGGGGTGCTGGAAAGTTGGTAGGTGCGCGACTGGCAGATGAGCCGGAGCAGCGGCTTGGCGCGCATTCCGTTGCCGATGAAAAAATCCGTCAGGGCGTCCAGCAGCGCGGGATTGGACGGCGGATTGGTTAGTCTGAAATCGTCGATGGGATCCACCAGGCCGGTGCCCATGAGGTGCGACCACAGACGGTTTACCTGCACCCTGGCGAAAAGCGGATGTTCCGGACGCGTCATCCAATCCGCGAACGAAGCCAGGTGATTCGTGTCCACAGGCAAGGCCGCCGCTTCCCCCAGCAACGCGGGAGCGGGAGCTTTTTTGTTGCGTGGATCGAGCAGCTCGGGCTGATTTGTCAGGTAAAGCACCTGCTCGCCGACGAATTCGAGCTTGTCGTTTTCGTCCTTCCGGTTGTTTTCAATGATCGTATAACCAATGCGGTCGAAGATGGCGGAAAAGCGATAGTAGTCGTCCTGCGTCCAGCGCTCGAAAGGATGGTTATGACACTTTGCGCAGCCCAGGCGCGTGCCCAGAAAAACCTGCGCGGCGGCCTCCGCGCGTTGGGTGGGCTCGCGCAGGGAGCGGTAAAAATTCGCCGGCGCATTGCCATAGGTGCTGCCCAGGCCAGTCACCACCTCCCGGGCCAGGGCATCCAGCGGCCGGTCGGCGGCGACTCCCTGACGGATCCAGTCATGAAAGGCGGCAACGCCTTTGGTATCGAGAATGCGCTCCTCCACCCGCAACAAATCCGCCCATTTCATGGTCCAGTGATCCGCGTAGCCGGGACTGTCCAGCAGACGGTCCACCAGGGCGTTTCGCTTATTGGAGTCGGTGGAGGCCGTGAAACTTTCCGCTTCCTCCCGGCTGGGGATGCGGCCGGTCAGGTCCAGATAAACCCGCCTGACAAATGTCGCGTCATCGCACTCCGGGGAAGGCACGGTGCGCATCCGGCGGAGCTTGTCGAAGACGTGTTCATCCACCGCGTTCCGCGGTTCGGGGGCGGCCCACACGAAGTCCGGGCGGTCCGGAATGAACGCCAGACGCACCGGCGTTTTGAATTGCTCGAAGCGCACGACCACCGTGGTCTCTCCGGTTTTCAAGGCCTGCACGACTCCGCCCGGCGTGACTTTGGGCAGGAGATTGGAGGGTTCATAAACAACCTGCCGCGTGACGTCGCGGGAGGTGCCGTCGGAAAAAGTGGCGGTCACCGCCAACTGCACCTCGCGCACGGGATCTGTCAGGATAGCCTGCGGGGGCTGGACCGTCAGACTTGTCAGGACCGGACTGTCCGGCGGATCCATGGGCGCTCCGGCGGCGATCCAGTCGCGCAAAAGCCGGTATTCCTCCGAGTCGGGAGCGAAGCGTTTTCCGCCCTCGTGTTCGGTTAGTTCCGCCGGTTTTTTCAAAATAAAACTCGCGTCCGGATCGTCAATATTCAGGCGCTTTCCGCGCAGGTTGCCTGCGAGGACCCCGTGGTCGGCGGCGGGATTTTCGCCGCGCAGGGAAAGCTTCAAATTTCCTTTTCCGGCGCCGGCGCCATGACAGGCCCCCATGTTGCAACCCGCCCGGCTCAGCAAGGGCATCACCTCATGCGTGAAGCTGGGCGCCGCCCGCAGCACCGCCGGTCCCATGGCCAGGAACAGGATGGGAAAGGATGCCAAAGGTCGGAAACACATGCAGGGAGGGAGGTCGGGCACGGCGCCAGGGCGGAGGACTGAGGTCGGAAGGCGAAGGGAGGCGGTCGGGAAAACGCAGGGAGGCGGGGGGCGGAAATCAGCGGATGGGAGTTCGCGGCGGAACCCTATTGAGAACGCCCGGGACGCCCTCCGGCTTTCATCGCGGAACGCCGTTCAGCCATTTCCGGAAACCCGGCGGGCGGACGGAAAGGTCGGCGGCGGGAGGAAATGGAGAATGATGCGTGAGTCCAAAATCAGCGATTCCGGATGGCGTCGAGGATTTCCTGGTAGAGCGCTTCCATTTCCGGAATGTCCGCTCCGGCGGCCAGGGCCTGGCGCACGGGTTCGCCCCAGATGGCCTCGACCTCCACCGGCCGGCCCTCGACAAAATCGATCATGCTGCTAGGGCGATACGGCCCCATGGGCGGGGTGCGGGAGATTTGATAGTCGGCCCAGCCCTCCGGCAGTGGATGCCCTAGCGCGGCGGCGGCGGAGACGGCTTCATCCGCCAGCACGCGGGCCCGCGCGGCGAGGGCGGGATCCCCCAGAATATCCGCCGTGGTGATGCCGCCCCCGGCGATCGCGAGGCCATTGAACGGGATATTCCACACCAGTTTTTTCCACCTCACCACGGCCAGGCTGTCCTCGACCCGCGACGGAATTTCCGAACCATTGAGCAGATCGCTGATGGCATGGGTCCGCGCTGACGGTCCGCCGGAAAATTCCCCCAGGGCGACATCACCGTCCGAAATATGGTCGATGAGGCCGGGCCCGGTGCGGTTGATGCAGACAAAACAAACACCGCCCAGGACTTGATCCGCCCGGTGCAGGCCGGCCAGGCAGGCTTCATTTCCCAGGCCATTCTGCAGCGTCACCACGACCGTGCCCGGATGCAGCAGTGGCGGCAACAAGGCGGTTAGGCTGTCGTTGGCCGTCGTTTTCAAAGCCACGAAAACCAGATCGCAGGGACCGATTTCCCCCGTGGTTCCAAAGGCGCGGACGTTGGTCAGGGAGAAGTCGCCCGCGCAGCTTTTGATGCGCAGCCCATGCGCCCTGACATGTTCCAGATCGGAACGCATCAGGAAATTCACTTCATGCCCATGTTGCGCCAGGCGCGCTCCGTAATAACAACCCATCGCTCCCGAACCGATGATGGCGATGCGCGGGCGGGCGGGAAAAGCGGGGGAGGAAATCTCGGACATGGCGGGAAGGCGGGGCTGGAAATTTGAAGGGGAAATTTGGATAGGAATTTCCGGAAAGATTGGACACCAAAGCCCAGTCCGCCCGCCAAGGCAAATGCCTCCACACGCGAAAGCCGCCCCTGCCCGCCGCCCGGTGGTCCGCCATTCCCCGGGCTCGCCTTCCGGCGGATCCGTGCTTAGGGTGCGGGTTCCATGGCAGAACTTGGCAAACGAAATTCCCTCACCGTCCTCCGCGAATCCGCATCCGGCCTCCACCTCGACGGCGGGGAGGACGGAGAAATCCTCCTGCCCGGCCGCGAGATCCCGCAGGGCACCAAGCTGGATGACCGGCTGGATGTTTTTATCTACCGCGACTCCGAGGACCGCCTCATCGCCACCACCGCGACCCCGCTGGTCATGGCGGGCGAATTCGCGGCTTTGGAAGTCGTGGACTATCACTCCGGCACGGGCGCTTTTCTGAACTGGGGCCTGGGCAAGGATTTGTTA
>JAQGPD010000287.1 GCA_028293305.1 Verrucomicrobiales bacterium
TGACATCCGTCGCGGGCTGGCCGTTGATTTTGGCGTTGATGAAATCGGGGAACTGGGTGGCGGAGTGGTTGCCCCAGATGGCGGTGTTGGTTACGGCGGAGACGGGCACGCCGGCTTTGGCGGCGAGTTGGGATTTCGCGCGGTTTTCGTCGAGGCGGGTCATGGCGAACCAACGGTTGGCGGGGATGCCTTTGGCGTTGTTCATCGCGATGAGGCAGTTGGTGTTGCAGGGATTTCCAACCACGAGAATGCGGACGTCCGGCGCGGCGTTTTTCTCGATCGCCTGGCCCTGACCGATGAAGATTTTGCCGTTAATATTGAGAAGATCGCCGCGTTCCATCCCGGCTTTGCGGGGGACGCTGCCGACGAGCAGGGCCCAGTTCACGTCTTTGAAACCGACATTCAGGTCCGCGGTCGGGACGATGCCTTGCAGGAGCGGGAAGGCGCAGTCGTCCAGTTCCATGACCACGCCCTGGAGAGCGGGCAGGGCGGGCTCGATCTCGATCAGATGCAAAATCACGGGTTGGTCCGGGCCGAACATGGCGCCCGACGCGATGCGGAAGAGCAGGGAATAACCAATTTGGCCGGCGGCACCGGTGACTGCGACTCGGATCGGGGATTTCATAGGATGGGAGGGTGGATGGATGGGGTGGATTTCGGAAAACGGGGGGAGAGAAAGGAGCATGGTCTTAGCACGCCACCGGCGGGGCACAAGGGGCGGAATGCGTTGGCAGTTCCGCAGGTGCGGGTCAATGGACTTGAAATATTAAAATTCCATGACCTTGGACAATCCGGGGGTTGAACAAGTGGTTCTTGCCAATTCCGCCGCCGGGGGCTATGAACACGGCCCTTCCCGGACTTGGCTCCCAGGCCTTTCCCGGGGCGGCCTTCCCCTTTTCCGACCTATGATGATCAATGTTCAGAACCTGACAAAACGCTTTTCCGGGCGCACGGCGGTGGATGGTATTTCATTCCAGGTCCAGCCGGGGGAAATTGTCGGCTTTCTCGGGCCGAACGGGGCCGGGAAATCCACCACGATGCGTATGCTGACCGGGTATTTGCCCCCGACCAGCGGCTCGGCCTCCATCAGCGGGCACGATGTTTTCAATGACTCCCTGAAAGCCCGGCGCGAGATCGGGTTCATGCCGGAAAATGTGCCACTTTACGAGGACATGCGCGTGGCGGAATACCTCAGCTTCCGCGCCGCTTTGAAAGGCGTGAAAATCCGCGAAGTCCGCAGCCATGTGGAGCGCGCCATGGAATATTGCGGCCTGACCGAGGTGAAGAAAAAAATGATAGGCACCCTTTCCAAGGGATTCCGCCAACGCGTCGGGCTGGCCGATGCCCTGGTGCATAAACCGCGGCTTCTCATTCTGGACGAACCCACCAACGGCCTCGACCCCAACCAGATCCGTCAGGTGCGCAGCCTCATCACCCAGCTGGCCGGCGAACACACCATCCTGCTTTCCACCCATATATTAAGCGAAGTCCAGATGTCCTGCCGCCGGGTCATCATCATCAATAAAGGCACCATCCGCGCCGACGACACCCCGGATGCCCTCGCGAACAACCTGCAATCCAGCGGGACCGTCAGCGTGGAGCTCAAAGCAGCCCCCGCCGAGGCCGAGGAAAAACTCACCGCTCTCGAACACGTCCGCCGCCTTTCCTCCTCCGATGCCGGCGGCGGTTGGCACCGGTATGAACTCCGAGTCGAACCCGGCGGCGACGTGCGCGTGGACATTTCCGAGCTGGCCCGCGCCCGCCAATGGTCGCTGCGCGAGCTCACCCAACATAACGCCACCCTCGAAGACGTCTTTGTCGAACTCACCCAGCGCGACTGAAGACGGATAATCAATAACTTATAACCGATAACCGATAACTGGTAACAGCCCCCCTGAGCCCCCCCCCCTCAATCCTCCCCGATCCCTTTCCCTCCCATGCGAACTTTTCTAATCCTGCTAGGCAAAGAGCTGCGGGCCTTCTTTCTCTCGCCCGTCGCCTGGGTCGTCCTGGCGCTCTTCATGGTCATCACCGGCCAGTCCTTCAGCCTTTCCATCGGCCTGCTGCGTGAAAAGCCGTCCGACTTCAGCATCGTCCGCTGGACCTTCTTCCCACAGTGGTTTTGGTATTATTACTTCTTCCTTTTCCCGCTCATCACCATGCGTCTTTTCGCGGAGGAACAGCGTGCGGGAACCTTGGAAAGCCTGCTCACCGCGCCCGTCCGCACCTGGCAGGTATTGATGGCGAAATACTCCTCCGCCATGATTTTTTATTGTGTGCTTTGGCTGCCCGCCTTGTTGTATTTCGGCCTGCTGCACTGGGTTATGCGCGGGGATGTGGAGATCCCCATGGGGGCCCTCGGCGGAAGTTATTTGATCCTTTTCGCCACCGGTTTGTTCCACGTCGCCGTCGGCTGCCTGGCATCCTCCCTGACCAGAAATCAGATCATCGCCGCCATCCTCGGCTACGCGCTCATCCTGCTCCACTTCCTGGCCGGGACGTTCCTGATGTATCTGTCCCAGGAAAATCCGGACCGCCTCCGCCCCTTGCTGGATCAGGTCGTCACCATGCGTCACATGGATTATTTCACCCTCGGCCTCATCGACTCCCGCCCCTTGGCCTATTACGTCAGCGCCACCGTGCTGGTGCTCATGATCACCCACCAAGTCCTGGAATACCGCCGCTGGAAAGCCTGACCCCCCAGGGTTTTCGTCGAAACATTTCCAATTTCCAAATTTCCCGGCTTCCCGCTTCCCGATTTCTTAATTTCCCGATTTCTTAATTTCCAAATTTTCCCCCATGGCCTCCCCTCCCGACCCCGCTGAAGCCACAGAAGCCATCGAACCCGCGCCCCCGGACGCGAAGGTGCCGCGCATCCAGCGACTGCGGATCACCATCAATGTTTTCATCCAGATCCTGCTGATGCTGGCCCTCTTCGGTCTGGCCAACTATCTGGCCTCCCGCCATTTCAAACAGTGGGACTACACCTTCGACCGCAAGTTCACCCTCGCGGAAAGCACCACGGATTTCCTCAAAAAAATGGCCGTGCCCATCCGCATCACGGCCTTGACAGTGCGTGGCTCCGATCCCGAAAAAGACCTCAGCGCCCTGCTTCAGCAGTATAAGGAAAACATGAAAGGCAAAGTCGATATCAAAGTCATCGACACCCGCCGCGACGTGCAGGCCTATGAGCAGTTCAAAGCCCAGCTTTTCAAACTCGGTCTGAAAGTGGAGACCAACGGCGTGCTGGTGCAATCCGATGCCGGCACGAAATCGAAGGCGAATCAAAACTCCTACAAGTTCATTTCCGAGGACGAACTGTATGACGTCGATGCCGTCAAACAAACCGCCACCGCATTCAAAGGCGAGGGCTTGATCAACTCCGCGATCCGTGCCGTCACCAGCGTGGACCGCCCCACCGTCGGGATCGTTGCGGGACTGGGCACTTGGCGTATCCTTCCGGACCGGACCTCCGTCTATGATGAGCTTCGACGCATTGCCGGATTGCAAAACATCGATCTTGAACCCTTCCCGATCCTGGCGGAATCCGAGGTTCCCTCACATATCAATGCCTTGTTATGGGTGGCCCCCGCCGACATCACGGAACGCGAGGCCGGCATGCTGAAGGTCTTCTTTGAAAAGCCGGGTCATTCCCTCATGATCATGTTGAATCCCGCCAACCGCACCAAGGTGTTGGATGCCTTTTTATCACAATACGGCATTATCCCCCAGGACGACCGCGTCATCGCCGTGCAGTCCGGTTCGTCCGGGATTTTGAAGCGTTTCGATGTCGATGCCCGCTTCCTCGACGGGTCCGTGCTGACGCAGGGCATTGTCAGCCAGAGCACCATATTCCTTGATCAGACCAAGTCGCTGAAAATCGAAACCGGCTCCGATAAACAACGGGCGGAGAACATCGACGTGAAGCCCCTGCTTTCCCCCGCCGCCGATACTTTCTGGGGTGAAAAGGACTTCGAGGAAACCTATCCGCGTTTTGACAAAGCAACGGACAATGGCGCGCCCGTTTACATCGCCGCCGCCGCCGAACGCGGGGCCGCAAAGGATCCCCGGGTGCAGGTGCAAAGTTCACGCCTCCTTGTTTTTGGAAACAGCGCCTTCGCGGACCCTGACAGCACCAACGCCGCCAACTACGACTTCGTCACCCGCAGCATGAACTGGATGCTCCACCGGGACGTGGTGACCTCCAATGACAGCTCGACTGACAAAACCAAACACCGGTTCCGCATTCTCATCAAACCGGAGCAATGGCAGCGCATTTTCTGGACCTCCACCGTCATCCTTCCCCTCGCCGCCCTCATGGCCGGGCTCATGGTTTGGAGTTCCCGCCGGAACTGACCGCGTTTTCCGCCAGCCATGCGGCTTTGGACTTTCCAAAACAGCCGTCCTGACAAACCCAAAAATCCCTTTCCTTCCTTCCCGTGAAACTGCGCACCACCATTCTGCTGCTCCTGCTCACCGCCGGATTGGCCGCCTATGTGCTGCTGCACGAGCGGCGCCAGCCTCCGCGGAATCTCGCCGGATTTCTCCTCTTCGACCTTGAGGGAGATGTGGTGAAGGACGAGGCGGTTTCCCTGGAAATCACCCCGGATGACGTCGGCGGCATCGATCTCAAAAGCGCCGCCGCCGACCTCGCTTTCCGCCGCGGCGACGATGGGACCTGGGAGATGACCCGCGGCCTGAAGGACCGGGCCAGCCGCGACACCATCCGCACCCTTCTGGATTTTGTCAGCAAAGCCAAGATCCTGGATGTGCTCAATGCGGATGAGGTGACCAGCGGTCAGGTCAAGGAGTCCTCCCTCGGCCTGGATGAAAGCGGCAGCGTGGAAATCACCTATCGGAAACCCGGCGGAAACCGCCTCGTGACCCTGACCGTCGGTCGCACCGCTCCGTTGGGAAATGCGGTGTATGTGAGGTTCAAGGAAGTGAAATCACGCGAGGATATTTATATTGTCAGTCCCGGCCAGACCAAGGCTGCGGACCGCGATCCCGCGCGGGAATTCCGCGAGTTCCTAACTCAACCCATCGATCAGTTCCGGGACCGCTCCATTGCGAAATATCCCGCCGAACGCATTCGCAAATTCTCCGTGAAACGCGGGGAAG
This sequence comes from Verrucomicrobiales bacterium, assembly GCA_028293305.1. GTDB lineage: Bacteria > Verrucomicrobiota > Verrucomicrobiia > Verrucomicrobiales > V1-33 > CAIZWU01. Next base: position 5,122 of record JAQGPD010000287.1, read on the forward strand.
GGGAGATCGAAATCAGCCGGGAATCCACCAACGAGGCGGACGGCACGCCGTGGATCATCACCCGGCCACTGGCCAATGCGCGCGCCGATCAGGCGGTCGTGACGGATTTCCTGAACATGATCACCGGCGAGAAATTGTCAGGATTCACCGCCACCACCGGCACGGGCGGCGCGCTTCCCGCCGGGCAGATGTTGGCGGAGGTCACCCTCTGGCCGGACGGCGCTTACGACCGCAAGGGCATCAGCCTGACATTTTTCCCGGACCCCGATGCCGGCTCCAAGGACGCCATCTGCCGCGACCGCGAACGCCGCACGGAATTCAAAGTCAGCCGCGAATTCGTCGACGGTATCGCCATGGCGGACAATCCGAACATGTTCCGCGATCCGAAATTGGGGAACATCGATCCCGCCAAAGTCGTGACTCTGGAAGTGGATATCAACAATGGCGACAGCGTCTCGTTATATAAAATCGGAGAGCGCTGGGTGGTCCGGAAAAAGGGGACCGAGGAATTCCAGGCCGCTGCGGCCGAAGTCGTCGGGAAGCTGATCAAAAACATCAACGAGTCCGAGATCCGGGAATTCGCGGGCGACTCCCTGACAGATAAATCCATCTACGGACTGGACCAACCGGCCATCACCCTGACCTTCGCCACCGGCAAGCACGCGGGATTGGAAAACCTTTCGCCCCTCACCACCGACAACAGCCGGATCCTGCGTTTCGGCGTCATGCCCACGGGAAAAGTCTACGCCAACTTCGCCGGCGAACCCTTTGTCTATGATGTGGGGCCCGAGGTGGCCGCGCTCGTGCCCCGGCAGCTCATCCGTTGGCGCACCCTTCAATTGCCGGGCTTCGAGCGCGTGGAGCTGCGGGCCATGCGGCAGGTGCTGGGCGGGGCTCCGCCAGTGGAACTCACGGCGGCGGCAAATTCCTTCGTCTGGTCCGCGCAACGCTCCGGCGAGGACGTGTCCGCCATGCTGGACCAGGCCGCTGCGGAAAACATGGCTGCGCGCCTCGGCACGCTCCAGGTATCCGCCTGGCAGGGCGAATCCGATGCCAGCCTGAAAGCCCTGGCCGCCGCTCCGGTGGTCATTGAAGCTGCCTTCGAAAAAGGAGCCGACTCCAACGGCACCGGCCGCGGCCAACAAATCCGCCTCGAATTCGCCCCCATGTCCGCCAGCGACCGCGCCCCTTTGTTCTACGGACGCCACAGCTCCGTCCCCGGCTTCTTTTTGATAGACGCCCAAACCGTGAAAGACCTGGCCGCTCCGTTGCTGAAGGCGGCCCCCTAAGTTAGGATGACGGTTTTTTGCAGCAAGGCCCGTCCCGGCCTTGTTTTCAGCTGACTGGGGAAATTCAGGTTGGTTTCCGTTAGGTTCCATGCTGTCGGACTGCTTGTGTCGAACTGCTTCCCAGTCATTGCCTAACTTGTCTGTTTCCTGGCGGGAATCTGAAATAGATTCGGCTCAGCGAGCTTCGCCTTGGAAAGCGGAGACAAGTCTCCGCGCTCCACGGCGTTCCGCAGTCCATCGCGCTCTGCGCTCCACGGTTGGCTTTCCGCTCTCCATGCTCCATTTTTCTTGATTTGGTTGATTGGGCGATGGGCTTGCGATGGGGGCGGACGGAGCGTAAGGCAGGCACAGTATGAAGTTGATCAAAGTCGCCGCCGCCGTGCTGAATCAAACCCCGCTGGACTGGACGGGGAACGCGTCCCGCATCCGGGCCGCCCTCGCGGAGGCGCGCAGGCAAGGTGCTTCCGTGGTTTGCCTGCCGGAGCTTTGCCTGACCGGTTATGGTTGTGAGGATGCGTTCCATGCGCCGGGGGTCGCCCGCCGCGCCTGGGAGCTATTGCATGAACTCGCGGCGGACACGCGGGGCCTGATCGTTTCCATCGGCCTGCCCGTGCAGCATCTGCGGGCGGTTTACAACATGGCGGCGTTGATCGTGGACGGACGCATCGTCGGGTTCGCCGCCAAACGCCACCTGGCCGGCGACGGGGTGCATTATGAACCCCGGTGGTTCAAAGCCTGGCCCGCTGGAAAAACCGCATTGCTGACGGACGACTCCGGCCGCGCCTACATGGCGGGCGATCTGGTCTTCGATGCCGGAGGGGTCAGGATCGGTTTTGAAATCTGTGAGGACGCCTGGGCCGCCGACCGTCCCGGCATCAGCCTCAGCCGGCGCGGCGTGGATGTGATTCTGAATCCCAGCGCCAGCCATTTTGCGTTTGGAAAAAACGCGGTGCGCCAAAAATTCATTCTGGAAGGCAGCCGCGCCTTCAATGCGGCTTACGTTTATGCGAACCTCCTGGGCAATGAATCCGGCCGCGTGATCTTTGACGGCGAGGCCATGATCGCGTCGGGAGGAAAATTGGCGGCGACCATCGAGCGGTTTTCCTACCAGGATTTCGGGGTGATCAGCGCGCAGGTGGATTTGGACCATGGCCTGGTTTCGCAAAGCCGGAATTTCTCCGCCGTTCCGGATTTGGAGGGCATGGACGCAGCCTGCCTGACCGCGCCATTCGACTGGCCTGCCTTGGATCCGGAACCCGCCGGACGCGCGGCGGAACCGTGGGAAGCGGCCCCGGATTTGAAGCTGGAGGAGTTTTCCCGCGCCGTGCCGCTGGCTTTGTTCGACTACCTCCGCAAGAGCCGCTCGCGCGGATTTGTGGTGTCGCTCAGCGGCGGTGCCGACAGCACTTCGCTGGTGGTTTTGATCCGGCTGATGATCGAGCTGGGCACCGAGGAGTTGGGCCTGGAGGGCTTTCAGAAAAAGCTAGCGTGGCATGCCGAGGTGCAAAAAGCCACCGACCTCGCCAGCCTGACGCGCGCCCTCCTGACTACGGCCTATCAAGCCAGCGGAAACAGCGGCGGCGTCACCCGCGATGCCGCCAAGGGCGTGGCGGAAGCCATCGGCGCGCACCACATGGAGTTTGATATCAGCGGCCTCGTGGCCGGCTACACCGCGATGGTCGAGGGCGGCATTGGCCGGGCGCTGACCTGGGAGCGCGACGACGTCACCCTGCAAAACATCCAGGCCCGCGTGCGCAGCCCCGGGATCTGGATGGTCGCGAATCTCCAGGGCGCGCTCCTTCTTTCCACCAGCAACCGCAGTGAGGCGGCGGTGGGCTATGCCACCATGGACGGCGACACCAGCGGCGGCCTGAGTCCGATTTCCGGAATCGACAAAGCCTGGCTGCGCGAGTGGCTGCGCTGGATGGAACATCACGGCCCCGCCGAGCGCCATCCCTTGCCGGTGCTGGGATTGGTGAATGTGCAGGCGCCCACCGCCGAGTTGCGGCCGCCGGGCAGTCACCAGACCGATGAATCGGACCTCATGCCCTATCCGTTATTGGATGCCATCGAGCGGGCCGCGATCCGGGACAAATACATGCCCTTGGAGGTCCTGCGTCAAATGCGCCTGCGCTTCCCGCAATACGGATTGCCTCAACTTTCCGGCTGGGTGGAGCGATTCTTCCAACTGTGGTGCCGCAACCAATGGAAGCGCGAGCGCTACGCCCCGGGCTTCCACCTCGACGACGAAAACCTCGATCCCAAAACCTGGTGCCGCTTCCCCATCCTCAGCAGCGGCTTCGAAGTCGAACTCGCCGAAATGCGCACCTGGACCCGGGAAAATTCCTAACAGAGTAGTCCGCAAAGAGTAGACCGCACAGAGTCGTCCGCACAGAGTCGTCCGCACAGAGTAGTCCGCACAGTCCTCTGTGCGGCAGCAGCAACCACGGAGCAACCTTTGAGCAACCCCGGGATAATGCGCTTAGCCTGTTAGTATTGCATGACTGCCAGGCTTGGCGCATCGCTTACGTGCGCCGGATAGCTGAAAACAAGGCCGGGACGGGCCTTGCTACGGTTGGCTGCTGGAAGCTTGCTGCTGGAGTTTTTTTGTGAATGGGATGGTTTTTTTCCAACACAAATCCGGCCTCCCCTCAATCCACCCCAATCCAACCCAACTTAAACTAACGTAACCCAACCCAACCCAACCCCAAACCGCACTCCACTTCCTACCAACGAATCACACTCGCCGCCCACGCGAAGCCTGCCCCGAAGGCCACCAATAACACATTGTCACCCTTCTTCAATCGCCCCGACCGCGAGGCTTCATCAAGGGCGATGGCGATGGCCGCGCCGCTGGTGTTGCCGTATTTTTGAAGATTCAGAAACGCCTTTTCCGGAGGGAGCCCGAGGCGCTCGCGGATGGCGTCCACGATGCGGACGTTGGCTTGATGAGGAATGATGAGGTCGAGGTCAGCGGCCGGGAGGCCCGCGCGGGAGATGGCGGTTTCACAGGCTTCGCAGGTGTTTTTGACGGCGGCTTTGAAGACTTCCTTGCCCATCATGTGAATGATAGGCTCCGGAATCACGGCGGGATTCGGAGGCAGGGTCTGGGCGCTGCCGATGCCGGGAGCGTGGAGGATGCCGGTGAGATTTCCATCGCTGGCGAGCACGGAGGACAGCAGCCCGGAGGCCGTGGCTTCGTCATCCGGGGTCCGGCGGCGCAGGATGGCCGCGCCGGCTCCGTCGCCGAAAAGCACGCAGGTGTTCCGGTCCGTCCAATCGATGAGCACTGACAATTTATCCGCACCGATGATTAGAGCGGTGGACCGGTTGCCGCCATTGATGAAGTGCCGCGCGATCTGCATGGCAAAAAGAAAACCCGCGCAGGCCGCGCTGACGTCGAAGGCCACCGCATTGGAAGCCCCGAGATTTTGCTGCACGTAGCAGGCCGTGGAGGGGAAAAGGCTGTCCGGCGTGACGGTGCCGACGATGATGAGGTCGATTTCCGCCGCAGTGATGCCGGCGCTCTCGATGGCGAGGCGTGCGGCCTTGGTGCACATGTCGCTGGTGGTTTCCCCGGCGGCGGCGATGCGGCGTTCGCGGATGCCGGTGCGGGAGACGATCCACTCATCCGAGGTGTCCACGATTTTGGCCAGGTCCGCATTGCTGAGGATGCGCTCGGGAACGTAGCTGCCGGTGCCGGCGATCGTGGTGACGCAGGGGGTGGTGTCTGGAGTGGAATGGCTCATGCGGGCGCGGGGGGACGGGATGGGTCGTCCGGGGAAGGTGTTTCGGAAAGGCTGAATGCGGATTGCCGCAAGGCGAACTTTGGGGTTGGAGGCGCGGCGGGCGGACGGAGGCTGGCGGCTGGACGAAGGGTGGGCGGGTGCTGGGAAGCGTATCCGGCCTCGCCGCGAGGGCTGCCGTTTTTAAAGGGAGCCGATGAGTTCCTCGATCATCGGGTTGACGGAAAGCTGGATCATTTCCGTGGCCACGCGCAGCGCGTTTTGCATGGCGAGCGGGGAGGAGGATCCGTGGGCGATGATGACCACGCCATTCACGCCCAGCAGGGGGCTGCCGCCGTAACTTTCGTAGGACATGCGCGCCGCGGCGGCTTTGAAGGCGGGCTTCAACAGGCCGGCCAGCACCTTGCGCGGGGCGGTGGCGGTGAGCTGTTCCTTGAGCACGGAGAGGAAGGCCTTGGCGGTGCCTTCGCAACCTTTGAGGAGGATATTGCCCACGAATCCATCACAAACCGCGACGTGCAGATGCATGTTCAGCACGTCGCGTCCTTCGACATTTCCTTTGAAGTTGAGAAAGGGCACCGCCTTCAGCAATTCAAACGCCGCCTTGCTCAGCTCGCTGCCCTTGCCTTCCTCCTCGCCGTTGCTCATGAGGCCGACGATGGGGCTGGCGGTTTTGTTGATCGCCTTGGAAAACACGTGGCCCATGATGGCATGCTGGACCAGATGCAGGGGCTTGCTATCCACATTCGCCCCGGCATCGATGAGCCCGCACGTGCCATGAAGATTCGGCAGCGGAGATAAAATCCCGGCCCGCTCCACGCCTGCGAGCGTGCGGAGTTTCACGGTCGCGGCAGCCACGGCGGCTCCGGTGTGGCCGGCGCTGACGACCGCCTGGGCATCACCGCGTTTCACCAGATCCGTGGCCACGGCGATGCTGCTGTCTTTTTTCTGGCGCAGTGATTTGACGGCGCTGTCGGTCATTTCCACCACTTCCGAGGCATGGACAATGACGGCGCGGGAATCCGAAAATCCCATGGAGTCCATCTCCGATTTCAGCCGCGAGGCATCCCCCACCAAATAGAGGGTGGAAATGCCCGGATAGGCGGCGAGGGCCATGCGGGCACCGGCCAGCATATTGCGCGGGGCAAAGTCGCCGCCCATGGCATCGAGAGCTATTTTCATCGGCTGTGAATCAAAAGTGGGGTTGGAGGCCGGAGTGGGTCCGGTCATGTGACCTTGCGGATGGGCGGGCGACTTTCCAGGGGGTTTAATGGGGAAATTCCGCATGCGCGGCGCAGGCCGTGGAAATTGGGAAATTGGGAAATCAGAAATTAAGAAATTAAGAAATTTGGAAATTTGGAAATTTGGAAAATTTGGAAAATTTGGAACTGGGAAACTGGGAAATCGGGAATGGGAAATTGGAATCCAGTTGCTGGAATCTCAAGTATCAAATACCCCCACTCCCCGGCTCCTATTCTATTTATCACTGTGAAAAACTTGACTGGATAGGATTTTACTGATGGTTTGCGGCATGAAGCGGATTTTGCTGACGACTTTTGCCCTGGCCGCCGGGGGTTCCGGCGGGGCGCTGATGGCTCATTGGTTCAAGCCCGCCTCCGCGCCTTTGGTTCTGGATGACAGCGCGCTCCGCATTCCGCGGCCTTCCTCCGGAGCCGCGCCAGGCAGTCCGGCGGCGGCGGCCATGGCTTTGCTGGAGCAAATGGAAATTCCCAAACCCGGCACCGGCCTGGGCGACCAGGTGGCGTGGCTGGACCGGCTCGCCAAGGCGGACACGGCCGAAATGAAAAACATGTTGGAGGAGGCGCGGAAAAATCCCGACCCCTACTTCCGCCGCATTTTCCGCGAGATGGTTTTCACCAAATGGATCCGTGAGGACGCCGCAGGGGCCCGCGAGTTCGCCCAGGATTACGACGACGGCCGGATCCGCAGTCTTTTTGTGCAATACTGGGCCAAGGCGGATCCGGACGGGGCCTTCGATTTTTACAGGCAAAGTGGATCGTGGACCCAGCTCGGATGGGCCTGCCAGACGCTGGCCGAGGAGGATCCCGCCAAGTATTTGGAACTCGTCACCGACCCTGCCAAAGGCGTGACGAACTCCGGCGGGGAAACCACCCTGGAGGCGGTGATGCGCGAAGGCACCCGCGGAAGCCAGGCCGCGGCGGAGGCCGCGATGAAGCTTCCCGACCAGGACCACGGCGGACAAATGCTCCAGGGATCCTGTTTTCTCTGGGCGCAGAAAAATCCGGAGGAAGCCATGAAGTGGGCGCAGTCCCTGGAGCCGGGCGATACCAAAAATGCCGCCCTTTTCGGAGTGCTACGGGAAATGGCCACGCGCGATCCCAAGGCCGCCCTGACACAAATCGAGGGAATGGGCAAGATCACCCTGCCAAACTCCATAGCAAAAGATCTGGCCACCGCGCTGGTGGCCAAAAACCCCGGCGAAGCGGAGACCATCCTGCATACCTATAACAAAAAAAGCAAATTTCCCATGCTGGTGGAGGCGGTTCTCCCCAGTATCGAAAAACCCGCCGTCAGCACGGTGATGCCTTTGTTGGAAAAATTCTGGGACGATGGCTATGAACCCAACAAACCCAACCTGCCGCTGGGAGCGTTCTCGTGCTGGATTCCGGAAAACGCGGCGGCGGAGTGGTCGGATTTGGCGGCTTTTAAATCCTCGGATGCCCGCACGAAAGTAGCAGCGGTGCTGGCCCCTCAGCTTGCCAAGGAAAATCCGGCGGCGGCGCTGGCAGCGGCTTCCGCCAGCACGGATCCGGCCTTGAAGGAAATGTTGGCGGCGGAGTTGTCGAAAAATGCGGCCAAGCAGCGGGATGAGGCGGCTTTCCTCAAGGCCTCCGCTTTGTTGGAAGGCAAGGCCCTCAACCAGGCGGTGTTCGACATGACCCGCGAGCTCGCGGAAAGCGCGCCCAGCTTGAAGGAAGCGGTGGCTTTCGCGGAGCGCCAGCAAGGCGTGGTCAAGGATCGTGCCATGGACATGGTGGCCTGGGTCTGGGCGGAACGCGACCCGACAGCCGCCCTGTCATGGGCGAATGCGGCGGACTCCGCACTGTCCTCCGGCATCAAAACGGAGTTGGTCCAGCGCTGGGCGAAGGACGATTCCTTCGCGGCTTCCGCCTGGCTGAACGCGCAGCCGCCCGGCGTGGCGCGGGATCAATTCACCTACGGATTGGTCAGGAGCATCGCGGAGTCGGAACCGGATTCCGCCTTCGCCTGGAGCCGCACCCTGACAGATCCCGCGAAGCAGGAGCAATGGAGCGCCTGGGCCCTGCAAAAATGGGCGCAGCAGGACGCCCCGGCCGCCTGGCAGGCGGTGGAGGCGGAAACCATGGACGAGGGTCTGCGCGACCGGCTCCGCCAGGCACTCTCCGGCGGCCCGCCCCCCGCGACAGGGCAGGGGAATGGCCGACGCTGAAAAACCGGCCGCTTTTAGAATGATGAAATATGACCTTGCGATCCATTTTCGGAAAAATCCATATCAGATAGTATTTCCGGACTAGCCGAACCAAATTCCGCCCTTTTTCAAAATCAATATCCAACTTCAAGTCAACTGTATGCCCCGTTCCAAACAATGGTTATTGCCCTCCGGGGTGGCCGTGGCCGCCGCCGCCGCCGGCTGGATGCTGATGCCCGCAAATCCCCCCGGCCAGGCAGAAGGCAAACCTTCCGTGGAAGTCGGCAAAGAGCCCGCGCCGACGCGGTCCACCGCTTTGGACCGGCCGGTGGAATCGTTGTCGAAACTCCGCTCGCTGCCCTACGGGGCGGAACGCGACCGTGCGGTCCTGACTTTGTTGTCCGCGGCGGACCCCGGGCAGTTGAAGGCCATCCTGGCGGATCCCGCCACCCGGCTGCACGAGCGCAGCGCGGCGGTGAAACAATGGGCCGAGAAGGATCCCACGGGTTGTTTTGAGTGGTATCGGGACCTCACTCCGGCGCGTCGTGAACTGGTGGAAGGCTATGATAACCTGCTGGCCGTGATGATGCGCACCTGGGCGGCCCAGGATCCAGCCGCCGCCTTGAAGGCCGCGCGCAGTGTGGCCCACCGGACGGAATTTGTCGACGCGCCGTGGGAGGTGATTTCCGCGGTCATCGCTTCTGACTTGACCAAAGGGCTGCGACTGGCCTGCGATTCCGCCACATTTTCCTCCACGACCAGCCGGCTGACCGCGGGCCTGTGGGAGAAGAATCCGGGTGCTTTTGTGAAGGCTGCGGGGGAGCTGCGCGCTTCCGGCACATGGAATTATTTCCTCGATGAAGGCCGGACCAAGGCACTCGAAATGTGGCACGCCCAGGCCCCCGCCGCAGCTCTCGCGACGGTGAGCGCCTTGCCCCGCGACGACCGCGCGCGCCTGCTGCCACGCCTCATGGAACTGACTTTTGACAAGGACGGCGTGGATGCGGCCGCTGCCATGGTCGCGGGTCAGCCGGCGGGGGATGTGAAGGAACGGACGGCACGCGTTTTGTTGGAAAAATGGGCCGCCACGGACCCGGTCGCCGCCGCAAAATGGATGGACGACAATGTGCCTTCCAACCGATCCGAAGCCATGGTGACGATCATCCGCGCGGCCGCGGAAACGCAGCCCGCCCTGGCGCTCGAGATCGCTGCCGGCCTGGACCCTGGCCCCATGCGCGACCGCGCGATGGTGGGAATCGCGGACGCGGCGGGCGGGGATTCGGAGCACGCGGCTCCGGTCCTGTCATGGCTCCTGACACAACCCGGCGATCCCGCGCGGCGCACTGCGTTGGGGAAATTGACGGACCATTGGATCGAGACCGCGCCGGACCAGGCGGAGGCTTTTTTGAAATCCGCCAAGCCCGGCGAGATTCCTGATGGATTGGCCTCCGGACTGGCGGCCCGCCATTTCGCTGATGGGGCCCCGCAGGCGCTGGCGTGGGCGCAGGGACTGGATGGCACGCAACGCGATCAGGCCGTTAGTTCGGTTTTTTATCGGGCGGGAATCGAAACCCCGCCTGACGAAACCGTCGGTCTGTTGCGCCGGGTTCCCGCGGCGGAAAGGGAGGCCGCGTTGCAGGCGGTATTATATGGATCCCTGCGGGCGAAAGGCGGCGGCGGATTGGCGGCGGTGCTGCCTGCGGAATTCAAGACCTTGGCCCGGCAACAAGTTGAGTCCTGGCCCGCCAAAATGGAGGGCCGCGATGCCCTTCTGCAGTCGTTGCGTTAGCAGGGCCGCGTATTAGCGTGGTTTTCCACTCAGGTGCCTAGCTGAAAAACCCGGATCATAACCGCTTAGGAAAGTTCCCGCCTCGCATCGGTTCCGCAGGCCATCCACCGTGTTTCGGAAAATGCCATCACCTCCCGACCTGACGCGGCCGTCGGTCACAAAATTTTTAACTTTTACTCGACGGAGCGCTCCCGGCGGTCCAGTAGTCAATCTCGCCAAAGTAAAATGCATTGCCCTTATTGTCAGCAGCCACTCGCGGAAGAATCGCCGCAATGCGCGGGCTGCGGGCTGAGCATGGAACGGTTGGACGCCGTGCTGGGCATGCCATTGATATTGCGCGCCGGACTTCATGACGAAGCTGGCCTCCTCAATGCGCGGGAAACCAGGCAGGTGAAACGCGCCCTCGTCCAATTCTGCGGCCGTTTTCCACAGGTGCATGTCGCCTTCCTGATCAAGGAGCCACCCACCGTCGTGCCGCTGCGCACCTGGACTTTCTGGTTATTCAATCGCGGCCATTTCAGCACGGCGCTGGACAAGGGTTTTGTGAACCGTGATATGTTATTAGTGCTCGATCCCGTCGCCCGCCGCATGGCGCTCACCGTGGGTTATGGCCTGGAACCGTTCGTGGGGCAGCGGGACTTGTCCGCGGCCCTGGACTCCGGCCGCGCCGCCCTTGAAGCGGGCGACTGGGCGGAGGCTTGTTGTCAGGTGCTGGTGGCCCTGGATCATGGATTGCAGGTGATCATCGGCCGCATGCCGCGGACCTACGGCGTCCCGATGCCGCTGCTGCTGCTGGAGCAGGATGAGCCAGTGGCGGGCGGGTCCGGTTGGTAAGTTTTTTCCGACAAGCCATGATCTCCGACCCCGCCAACGACCCACCGGATTTCAGGCGGTTGCGTCAGGAGGTGGAGGGCTATCTGGAGCTGGATCTTCCTGACATGGCGGAGGAGGCGCTGGACGCCGTGCCCGGACAGTTTGCTGACAATGTCCTGATCATGGAGGGCAAGCTGGCCCTGCGGATGCATCTGAAACAGTGGTCGGAAGCCGTGGAATGCGGCTTGAAAGGCTGTGCGGAAGCGCCCGGCCATTCCTCGTTTTTCATCCACTCCGCCTACTGCCTTCACGAACTCGGCCGCACCGAGGAGGCCCACTTGTTATTGATATCCGGTCCCGGCACCCTGCAGCGCGAACCGTTATTTCATTACAATATGGGATGTTATCTCTGCGTCCTCGGCCGCCGCGACGAAGCCGTGGGATACCTGCAACAAGCCTTCCGTCTCGACTCCGCCCTGCGCGCCTTCGCCGCCGCCGACAAAGACCTCCAAAAAGTCCGGGACCTCCTCTGATCAAAAGCCCCACGCACCCTGCCGCCTCCTGACTTCCGTTCGCTGAGCACCGCTCGACAGGTCAGGGCTTGCGCAATTACCGTAAGCGGGATCGCGTGTTATCAGTGTTCGATGCCAAAACCAAGGGTTTACTCCCACAATGGAGTGGCGGGAGTCCTTATGTGGACGAATATACCGAGTTCCATGCGAAGTGGATATCA